>QZLB01000123.1 GCA_004796425.1 Desulfobulbaceae bacterium
AATAATGGGAGAAACCGTGGTCTGTCCCCGGTTTCACATTTGGGAAATTGATATATTGAGGAAGAAAACGTTGTCTGGCTGCCGATTTCCTTGGATTTCAAACAACATCATATAATGGTAAATCTCAGCTTATCACTGACATATCTACTTATAGTGCTTGGAACCATAGTATGCTATGTGTCAATAGGGCTTCTTTTTGTATATATGTTCTATTATGTAATCTGTAACGATTGGAAAAATCTGCGATGGAAGGGGTATGGTTGGTGTTGGAGGGGGGGGATTATTGTTGGTAAGCAATTTCTAATTATTGCCGGAATAGCTGTAACGATTTATACTATTTTCCAGATTGATTATTCTACTAGAGATGTCTGGAAAAATTATGATCATTTTAGATTTTCAAATCACGCTATCTTATATATTTTTTCTTTTAAGGTAATTTATTTTTTCAGTCTAGTTATCAACACCATCATTATTGATCGTAATAATAAAAAGGAACAATCTACTGATTTTAAGTCTTTCTCAAAATACCTCGCTGCGAAATCAATATTTAGAAATATAATTACAATATGCGCTCTTGCTGTAATTACTGGGTATGGAGTACAATATTTTAAATGGAATGGTAAAAATAATGCACATTTAAATGCTAAAAAGTACTGGGCTGCAGGGCAGGTGCTTAATGGTTTTAGGATAACATTGTCGCAATATTTTCACCATGAACATCTAATTTTCTATCCTTTGCATTACCTTCAGGAGGTTCTCTATTCAAAAGGTGTGGCTTTTATTCCAACTGATGATGGTGAGATCGGAGTTTGGAAAAACGTTTGGTTCTTGTCACACTACACTAGAAATGGCAGAGAACCATTGTTCATATATCGTAGCAGGCCATCTAAAAAGAAAACAACGATACTAGATCAGCAGTGGTATTGTCTTGAAATGATGGCCACAAATCCCATTAAAGATAAAGAAATGGAAGAGGAATATTACCTGAATGATTATCCGAGTCTTGCATTGGCTTACAATTTAGGGGAGGGTTGGTATTCTGGAAAGGTAAGATCATCTGCACGCGATATGGCCAAACTAGGAGAGCATGTGGAGCGTTCAGAAAAGTTAGTTTCTTGGCTCAAGAATTTTGAGCAAAAAATGGATGACAATTCATTCTTTCCCAGTTCTTCAAAGATTAGTATGAAATCTAAGATCATGACACATGCTACAATTATTCTCGAATTGGAGGATGTGATACACGGTAGTATTTTTAACAAGAAATTTGACTGTACCAGTAGTACAATTGCTGATTATTTAAAGTATAAATTTGAACTAATTGGAATTAGTAGCTTACAAAATATAGATGAAACAAATGATCTTGTAAATGTATCACTTCATAACAATAGAGCAAAAGCTATATCGTTTATGTTAAATAGATATTGTTCGATTGATTTTGAAAGTTTTTCTAATGAAAATGATAGGCATATGAGTAAAAATACCCAAGTAATATCAAAACCGGTAACAACTTTTAGTGAAGAGTTAATTATACTGGAGGAAATATTCAATGGCAGATAACTTTTTTTCAGCAAACAGCTGATAGTGAGTCGAGAGAAACCGAGGTCTGTCCCCGGTTTCACGTATCATCATGCCGGGAGTTCCCGTCCATCTCATCCAATATGAAACCGGGGCCAGACCACGTTTTTGATGAAATAATGGGAGAAACCGTGGCCTGTCCCCTGTTCACCCTCTACCAAGAGAAGTTCGTTTCTCTTTCGTTCCCGGCATAAAGTTCAAACGAAACTCTAATTTACTTATAATTCGAACCTAAAAAGGATCTTTTACCTTTCATTCATGTTCGTATGAACATTATTTCTGACCATTCGAAAATACACAACCTCGCCAATAAATATGGAAACAGCAGCCAAACAGCGCCTTTCAGAAATTAAAAAAATGCTCTGCAGAGAAGAGTTTTTAACCGTAGAAAAACTCTCTGATACTTTTGGTGTAACCAAACAAACCATCAGGCGAGATCTGAATATTCTCACTGAGAAAGGTATTGCGAGAAGAAGGCACGGTGGCGTTGAAAGATTGGTTTTGAAAAAAAATCAGGCCTATATTTCCCGGCAGGTTCTTCACAGTGAAGAAAAACACCAGATTGCCGCTGAAGTCGCTAAACTGGTGCCAAATGGCGCCACACTTGCTTTCAGTATCGGCACAACCCCGGAAATAGTAGCTCAGGCACTTCTCCAGCACAATGAACTAAAGATTGTTACCAACAACCTCAACATTGCCATGGCAATGGCAGCCAATCCTGGTTTTGAAATCACCATTGCAGGTGGAAGGGTAAGAAATGATGACAGGGATGTTCTTGGCCAGTCCACTGAAGCCATGTTCTCTTCCTATAAGGTTGATATCGGTATCTTTGGAGTTGCAGGTGTGGATGAGGACGGGACACTACTTGATTTCCATGAAGATGAAGTGAGAACAAGACAGACCATAAAAGAAAACTGCAGACTCTCCTACCTGGTTCTTGACCATACCAAATTCACAAGACACGCACACGTCAGGGGCGGATATATTGGAGACGTCAGTAAAATATTCTGCGATCAACCACCTCCGGACTATATCCTTGATCTGGTGGAACAATCTGACACAGAAGTTATCACCCCCGGCTGATTCCATGACCGCCCTACACTGAGACATATAAAAATGAGCGAAATAGTAATAAAAAACATTGTTAAAGAATGGCCGGGAGTGAGAGCGGTTGATAACGTTTCCTTCAAAGTTGAAGAAAGTACATTCACCATACTACTTGGGCCTTCCGGCTGTGGAAAGTCTACTATCCTGAGGATGATAGCTGGCCTTGAGTCCGTTACCTCAGGCTCAATTCATATTAATGGAGAGGACATCACCAAAACGGACCCTTCAAACCGTGGAATCTCAATGGTTTTTCAATCCTATGCACTCTTTCCACATTTAAATGTAAAGGAAAATATCCTTTTTGGGCTGAAGGTACGAAAGGCCCCTCGCAAATTACAGCGAATACGGCTTCAGGAAGCCGTGGAAATGGTAGGGCTGTCAGAGTATCTTGAGCGAAAACCTGCACAGTTGTCAGGTGGTCAGAGGCAAAGGGTAGCTCTGGCGAGAACCATAGTTTCCGGTCAGTCGATTTGCCTTATGGACGAGCCCCTTTCCAATCTTGATGCCAAACTCAGGGCTGAAATGCGAGATGAAATCAAATCTCTTCAGCAGCAGCTCGGCCTGACAGTCCTGTTTGTTACCCACGACCAGACAGAGGCTATGACCATGGCTGATCAGATTATATTGTTAAAAGATGGGAGAATAGAGCAGTCAGGAACACCATATGATCTCTATTCTTCACCGTCTTCTATCTTTGCAGCCCGCTTCATCGGATCGCCGCCAATGAATATTATCAGTCCCGGAGATCTGGGTGTGGTGACGAAAAGCAATGCTGGTAATGGCAAAGTTCTTCTTGGTCTTCGGCCTGAAGTCATTGCAGTTGGTGATAATACCATAAAAGGACCTGAAATGGAGGTGGCCGGACTTGATTATCTTGGCTCCGAAACCCTGGTCCATCTTGTGAGAGGAGAAAGCAGGCTCATTGCCAAGTTATCAGGAGAGTGTGAATTAAAAGAAAACGAAACGGTTAAAATTCACTGGCCTGCATCCGCAGAGCATTACTTCAACCATAATGAAATAAGGCCGGGACAATAGATTGTCCCGGCCTCTACCCCAAAACCGTGGCAGCGGTCTGGGGTATATGCCCGAGCAGCTGGACATAAAGTCCAAAAAGGAATACTCAGACAAAATGGAGGTTTATCTCATGTTCGCCAAAATGAAAAGGTTATTTTTAATTACAGCAGCCGCAGTTTGCCTTGCAGCTACCCAAGCTGCCGCTGCCCAGACCGAGTTAACCATGTATTATCCGGTGGCTGTTGGTGGTCCTTTGACCAAGGTTGTTGATGGTATGGTTGAGGACTTCATGAAAGAGAATCCAGATATCAAAGTAAACGCTATTTATGCCGGCAATTACAATGATGCCAGGATAAAAGCTCTTGCGGCTATGAAAAGCGGTAAACCTGCACAGCTTTCAGTGATGTTTTCAATTGATATTTATGAATTGATCAACCAAGACGCCATTGTTGCATTTGATGATGTCGTTGAAACTGATGATGAAAAGAAATGGCTGGACTCGTTTTACCCCACCCTCATGGAAAATGGTAAAACAGATGGCAAGACATGGGGCATTCCTTTCCAGAGATCAACCATTGTCATGTATTACAACAAGGATGCATTCAGGGCTGCCGGTCTGGATCCGGAAAAACCACCGGCAACCTGGGAAGAACTTGTAAGCATGGGTAAAAAACTCACCAAAGCTGATGGTTCGCAATGGGGTGCGATGATTCCTTCAACTGGATACCCTTACTGGATGTTCGGTGCACTTACCATGCAAAACGGAGAAGTACTGATGAACGACTCCGGAAACACCACCTATTTTGATAAACCAGGTGTTGTTGAGGCACTTCAGTTTTGGAAGGACCTCGGCTCAAAACACAAGATAATGCCTGAAGGAACAATTGAATGGGGTACACTCAGACAGAATTTCCTCGAAGGCAAGACCGCAATGATGTGGCACTCAACCGGTAACCTTACCGCTGTAAAGAAGGGTGCCAAGTTTGATTTTGGTGTTGCCATGCTTCCTGCACAGAAAAGAAGAGGCACTCCAACAGGTGGCGGTAATTTCTATATTTTTAAAAATTCTACCCCTGAAGAGAAGAAGGCCTCTGTCAAGCTCATTCGTTTTATGACGTCTCCTGAGCGCTCAGCAGAGTGGTCGGTAAAAACCGGTTACATGGGAGTAAGCCCTGCTGCGTATGAGACCTCGATCCTGAAAGATTACGTCAGCGGCTTCCCTTATGCAGCAGTAGCCAGAGACCAGCTTGAATATGCAACAGCTGAGCTCTCTACCCATCAGACAGGTAGAGTAAGAAAACTTCTTGATGACTCAATCCAGTCAGCTCTTACAGGCAGATCAACCCCTGAAGAAGCATTAACCAATGCCCAGAAGCAGGCTGCAATGCTATTGAAGAAATACCAGTAGGGTAATTTCACCGGATGCATCAAATCTTCTCCAGGCAAAGCATTTATGGATGGCTGCTGCTTTTACCGGCGGCCATCCTTCTGTTTGCTTTCACTTATTATCCCATGGCGGGTACTTTTTTTGACAGTATCTTCAATGAAGGAAGTGGGTCTCTGTCTTCGAGGTACAATGGGCCGCTAAATTATCAGATGCTGATGATTGATCCTGTTTTCAAAACAGTATTAATCAATAATGCGATCTTTGCGCTTGGTACCATCCCTGTTTCAATCGGCCTTGCATTAATGATGGCACTCATCGTTGACCAGCACTTTTTAGGAAGGTCACTGGTACGCATGGCCTTTTTTACACCGACAGTTTTACCAATGATTGCCGTTGCCAATATCTGGCTGTTTTTCTATACGCCAGATATCGGTCTTATAGACAGCCTTCTCGCATTTTTTGGAATTGAGGGACCAAACTGGCTGGGAGACCCAGACACAGTTCTGTCAGCAATTATTGTCATGGCAATTTGGAAAGAGGCTGGTTTTTTCATGATTTTTTATCTGGCAGCTCTCCAAACTATCTCACCTGAGCTCAAAGAGGCTGCAAAACTTGAAGGTGCTGGAAAGCTCTATTACTTTCGCAGAGTACTATTTCCCTTACTGATGCCCACGACTCTCTTCATTTCCATAAATGCTGTAATCAACTCATTCAAGCTGGTGGATCATCTTTTCATACTCACAAAAGGTGGACCTGATAACGCCTCAAACCTGCTTCTTTATCATATTTATGAAACTGCTTTTTCCTATTTTGATCAGGGCTATGCTGCAGCCCTGACCGTTGTTCTTCTCCTTATCCTTGCAAGCTTTGCCATTGTTCAGTTCTTTTTCTTTGACAGGAGAATACACTACAGATGAGTTATTCACCTTCAGCCAAATTATATCTGCCTTCTTTGGGTCAGTTTGCAGGATGGCTATTGGCTTTGTTGTGGATATCCCCGCTGCTTTATGCCTTCTGGGCAGCTTTTCACCCCGCTGAATTTGCAGTATCTTTTCAATTAACCGCACCGCTTACCCTTGAAAATTTCTCCCAGGCGCTGCAGCAGGCACCATTTTTAAGATATGGATTAAATACCTTCATCCTCGTTACCCTTATTCTTACTGGACAGTTTATCCTCTGCACCCTTGCAGCATATGCTTTTGCACGATTCAATTTCATGGGCAGGAGCATCGCGTTCTCATTTGTTCTTGTTCAACTTATGATAACCCCAGAAATACTAATAGTTAAAAACTACGCGATTCTGGCTGATCTCGGCCTGGTAGACACCATCCCTGGGATCGCCATACCCTATATGGCAAGTGCTTTTGGGATATTTCTCCTGCGCCAGACATTCAAATCTACACCTGTGGAACTTGAAGAGGCCGCAAGACTAGAAGGGTGCGGATTTCTCCGAATTTTGATGAAAGTTTACATCCCCCTTGCCAAACCAACTTATCTGGCCTATGGACTGGTATCGGTAAGTCACCATTGGAATAATTTTCTCTGGCCCCTTGTGGTAAGCAATTCAATTGAAACCAGGCCACTCACAGTGGGGCTGGGTGTATTTGGGTCTCCTGAATCCGGGGTAGACTGGTCCATCATTTCTGCCGCCACCCTGCTCTCTGTTGCCCCGCTGCTCATCGCGTTTCTCTTGTTTCAGCGGCAATTCGTTCAATCTTTTATGCATGCAGGTATAAAATAATGAAAATCCTTTCCTGGAACATCCAAAGCGGACTCGGCGCCGACGGCATACAAGATCTCTATCGCATCATCGATCGTATTACAAACCAATACGCACCTGATGTGATATGTTTGCAGGAAATTTCAAGAAATATAGACGTGTACGCTATCACCGGACAGGAGGACCAGCTGGAAACCATAACCAGCTCAGTTCCTTCTTACTCTTCTAGCTGGGGGGCTGCTGTTCGTAAACACAGACCTGAAGGCAAGGTTGAAGAATTCGGCAACCTCACCCTGGTAAATAACGGAACAAAGTATGACAAGGTTCACGCTCTCCCGCAGCCGCCTTCAAAAGGGGCTCTTCAAATACCACGTGTTGCCGTGGAAGTTTACATTGTCATCTCAGATAAACTGATCCGTATAATCAACACACATCTTGCGTACCATTCGAGTAACGAAAGGAAGATGCAGCTGGAGTATCTGAACCAGCTCCAACAATGGGCAGCAGATGCTGCAAATAGTCCACCGCAAACCGGCACAGGTGCTTATAATCATACACCAGTCACTCCTTACACTGTCATGTGCGGTGATTTTAATTTCACTCCGGGCTCCTCCGATTACCAATACATGACTGACAAAGGGTGGCTTGACGGTTGGCTTGTGAAAAATGACACCCAACCTGCCACATGCGGCATCTTTGATGAAAAAACCTGGCCTGAAGGCCCCCATTGCAGAGATTACTTCTGGTTAAACAACTCCATTAACTGGAAAATAAGCGAGGTTGTCTCAGATCAGACATGTCCCTTTTCAGATCACCAACCAATAATCATCACCCTTGATATATGAAATAATGTTTACTTCTTTACCGCCAAAATTCCCTTTTACTCCCCGCTGCATTTTCACTGATATTGATGACACCCTTACCTTTGACGGCCAGCTTCCCCAAGAGGCCTTTACAGCCCTTCACCATCTTCGTGATGAAGGTATTAAAGTTATTCCTGTGACGGGAGCCTGCGGAGGCTGGTGTGACTGCATAGCACGAACCTGGCCCGTTGAGGCAGTGATCGGTGAAAATGGTGCGTTTATAATGAGAATGGCAGATGGACACCTCAACAGAAATTTCATGCAGGACGAGCAATCCAGACAAGACAATCTGCACCTTCTTGGTGAACTCATTGCACAGATTAAGGTCGATGTGCCAGACGCACATCTTACAGGGGACTGTCAGTACAGAATTACCGATATAGCCTACGATATAGGTCAGGATTATTCCTTGTCTAAAAGTAAAATAAAAACCATCCTGAAAATCTGCGAAACCAGAGGTGTGCAAGCAAGGGCTAGCTCTATTCACATAAATATCTGGACTGGAGATCACTCAAAATATTCTACCTCGGCGCATTATTTAGAGCAATTAGCGATCTCAGAAGAAGAGACCGTTTTCATCGGTGATTCACCAAATGATGAATCCATGTTCGTAAACTGGCAGACCACAGTTGGTGTGGCAAATATAATAGATTTTCTCCCAAATCTTAAAAAACAGCCGACTTATATAACCAGGTTGCCCGGGGGTTTTGGGTTTGCCGAGTTTGCTGAATCAATCCTGAAAAAATGAAAGCGGGGACAGACCACGTTTTAGCTCAAAAGCAATTACAAGGGGTTCAGAACGATGGTTAATCGACAGCATGTTTCCCTAACCATTTGAAGCACCTGCCATGTGGGCCAAGGTAGTAATGAATAACGGCTCAGGTTACGCATGGGTTGTCTCTGATTCTATTTGGATCTTACGATCTCCTCTCTTGTTGTAAATCATTTCATTTAATTCTGGATTCATTTTTCGATTTCTCTTTCCTCACCTGATCACTTATAATGAGACAAGTACCCAATAACCCGTAATCAAAAGGTCTCATGATGACATCATCACAGGGCGATCGAAAATTGAGGATAGGGGTAACCTTCGGTGGTTCAGGACTCATCGGAGGTACTATTGTAAACTACTTCAAGATCAAGCGGCCTGGTATTGTTGACATGAGAGCGCCTAGCAGTAAGAAGGTTTCGTTGAGAGATTGCCGGGACATCAGAGAGTATTTGATGTCACTGAAACCGGATTTTGTAATTAATACGGCGATCGCAAACATCGATTCTGATTCTCAACTCGCCTTCGAGGTAAACTATACCGGGCCACTGAACATCGCCAGAGCTGCTGCTGCCCTGAAAATCCCTTATATTCATTTCTCATCTGCAGCAACGCTCCCTGCAGGAACAGATATTGAAGAGAGGGACCGGGTCTCGTTTACCCCACGGATGAGTAATTATGCAAAGTCCAAGTTGATGGCTGAAAAATCACTTGAGTTCATGAGTGAAAACGAAAATCTTGACTACACCTGCATTCGCCTTGCGGTTGTGTATGGCAGCCATGATCACAAAATTCAGGGATTTCATCGACTCATGTTCGCCGTTGCAGATGAATCGATGCCGTTCATGTTTACCCGAAAGAACATCTATCACTCATATTCCAACTCCAAGAAATTGCCGTACCTTATCCATCACATGCTCGACAACAGGGAGGAGTTTTCAGGCAAAACCTATAATTTCGTAGATCCGGAACCAGTTGAATTGTCCGATCTTATCCTCTCAATCAAATCCTATCTGAATCTGAAAGCACCTCGGGAGATTTATGTCCCGTACCCGGTTGCCCGGAACGGAAAGCGTATCATGAAGTCAATGCTTCGGTTACTGACAAAGATTGGCTTGAAGGCATCTCTGCCTCCTGAACTCATGTTTCTCAATTCATTTTACCGCACCCAGACGCTTTCATGTAAAAAGCTCCAGGAATCCAGCTTTGTTGATCCGATGCCCGAGGAGACGATCTATACGAGATTACCTGAAATGATAACCTATTATCTTACCCGCTGGAGTCATCAGAACCTGATCACAACCTTTGATGATACGTTTGAGTTTGATAAGTCAATCAAAGATGATTTTAAATATAACCCTGAAGCCATTCTTGAAGCAATTCATCACGATGCTACGGCTCCCTTTGTTGAAATGACAGAAGAGAATCAGAAGCAAACCCGCTTCTATGGGTAAAACCTGAGACAGACCACGTTTTCATGATTTGAGACACTGGTTCTTTTACTCCAAGCCTCACGACCCAACCCTGAGCTGTAAATTAAATAAAGAAGCTGTTGACTGGAAAACCGGTGACAGATCACGTTTTGAAGATTAACTGATGGTGGTTATCTTATCCTTGAATAATAAAAAAAGGGTTTGTGGGTAAGATTGGAACCGATATCAGGAGAAGTCATGGGTTTTTTCTATTTAAAGCTGTTGCCTGTTCTCTTCATCTTCAGCATCGCAATGCTTGGGTGCAACTCAAATAA
>QZLB01000258.1 GCA_004796425.1 Desulfobulbaceae bacterium
ATGATTCTTGGCCGGACATTCTTTGTCCTCCGCACAATTCATGATAACCCAACATGGCAATTTTCCAAACGGTGACATCTTATGCTCCTCGAAAATGGTTAATTGAGAGCTGATAGTAATAGAAAAGAAAGCACCGGGCAAGTAGCTTTTTCTATTTTTGTTACCGTAATTACGACTAAATTGGTTAATCGGCCGATTTTAAATGAAATTTACTTGTGCGTCATGTGCGTGTTGTGTAACGCACTAGGCGATAAGTTGACCAATCTTATCCAGCAATTCATCTCTCCCTTCATGGCTTTTCGCGGAGTAGACGATTCTTTGCTGTTTTGTCAGGCCATGACCGGAGTCAAGAATACGTGTTTGTTTTGCTCTGGCATTACCGGAAAGCTTATCTGCTTTCGTGTAAACAACGATTGCAGGAATATTTTTACCCCGTAGCCATTGGATCAGTTCTGCATCACTCTTTTTTGCCTCATGTCTGATATCTACAATAACGACAACACCCATTAGCTGGTTCCGGTGTTCCAGGTAATTTGAAATCAAATCCCCCCAATGTTGCTGCATTGACTTAGATACCTTGGCAAAACCATAACCTGGCAGGTCAACAAAAACAGAATGATCGCCAATTTGGAAAAAGTTCAGCCCTTGCGTTTTCCCAGGCCGACTGCTCACTTTAACCAGTTGTTTTCGATAGAGAATGGAATTCAGCAGGCTTGACTTGCCGACATTTGATCTGCCTGCGAATGCAATCTCAGGCAGATCGGTATCGGGCAATTGAGATCCGTCATGCACACTTATAACAAATTTCGGTTTCGAGATATCAAACGTATCCACGATAAACTACCTCGAGTTGAAGATATGCGGATTTAGATCACTTTGTTCAACGGGTATTCGATAATGCCTTCTGCTCCGGCTTGGATCAGTCTGGGAATCAGATCTCTTACAATATCCTCTGATACCACGGTCTCAACAGAATACCATTTTTTCTGATAGAGGTTGGCTATGGTCGGTGCATTCAGGCTCGGGAGCAGTTCGACAATTGAATCGAGATATTTCTCATCAACATTCATTTTAAGACCGACAATGCGGTCTGCATTCAAAGCGCCAAGCAGAAGGGTAGATATGTTCTCAATCTTCTGTCTCTTCCAGGGATGGTTCCAGGCTTCTTTATTCGCGATCAGCTGGGTATTCGATTCCATCAGCTCATGGATGATTCGTAAGCCGTGCGCACGAATGGTGCTTTCTGTCTCGGTTACTTCTACCACCGCATCCGCCAGGCCGGATACCACCTTAGCCTCGGTCGCACCCCATGAAAATTCAATATCCACATCGATTTTCTTTGATTCAAAAAACTGTTTGGTCACATTAACCAGTTCGGTGGCAATCTTTTTGCCTTGTAAATCTTCCAAACTCTTTATATCAGAGTCCCCCGCTACCGCAATTACCCAGCGCGTTGGTTTTCTACTTACTTTAGAGTAAATTAAATCTGCGACGATCACCGCATCTGAACCGTTTTCCTGCGTCCAATCCTTACCGGTTATGCCCGCATCAAGCATGCCGCTCTCAATATATCGGGACATCTCCTGAGGTCTGCATATCGAACAATCTAGTTCCGGGTCATCAATTTTAGGGAAATAATTTCTGGCGGCAGGTTTAATAAGCCAACCTGCTTTCTCGAACAATTCAATCGTTGCTTTCTCAAGGCTTCCTTTGGGTAATCCCAATTTAAGTAAATTCATATATTCTCCAACAGTACAGCGTGATTCTCGCTAATATACGTCTTTAGGATCGAACACCTTTTCCGCAATTTCCTGCAAAGTAGTGCCCTCAACTTTTCTATAAAAACATGACTGATACCCTTTATGGCATGCAGCATCACCTTTTTGCTCCACCTTATAAATGATGGTGTCCTCGTCACAATCAACCAGTATTTCTTTGACTACCTGCACATGACCGGAAGTTCCACCTTTATGCCAAATTTCCTGTCTGGAACGGCTCCAATAATGTGCTTCACCTGTTTCCAGTGTACGAAGCCATGCAGTCTTGTTGACATACGCAAGCATGAGAACCTTACCGCTCTCATCATCTTGAGCAATTGCTGGGATCAGTCCATCTGCCGTTTTTTTAAAATTGAGCTCTATCATCTTCAAACCTGAATTCATCTGTTTCGGTTCACCGATAAACCGATATTGTGTTATGCCATCACTATATGACAAGGGGGGTTACTCTATGATTGTCTGGCCTTTTTGTCAAGAATCCTTACGCATTCATAATTATTTGACAGCGATTAAATCCATCACTACTATTAACCATCCATCGACAAACGCAACCCAGGTCTCTGAATAACTTGTAGAACCTTGGGAAACTAATTCAAACACTAAGACAAGAGTTATGACAACTTTAAAAAACGGCGACAAGGTTCATATTTCATTTGTTGGTACCCTTGACAACGGTGATATCTTCAAAGAGATCAAGGATGATGATAATTACGTCGTTACAATCGACAACAATGAACTTCCACCAACCATTGAAACTGATATTATTGGCATGGAAGAAGGTGAAGAAAAAAAAATCCGTGTTCCACCCGATGAGGGCTATGGTCCACGACTTAAAGACTTGCTACACGAAGTACCTGTCTCATCGTTCGGCGACAAAATCACACCAAAACCCGGCATGATTCTATCCCAGAAAGTTGAGAAGGACGGAGCCGAGCACACAGTTCCTGCCACTATTATGGAAGTAAAAGATGACATTGTTGTTATTGACTACAACCACCCCATGGCAGGGCACTTTCTTAATTATGCTATCAAAATTATAAAGATTCTCAATTGATCATTCCCACCTGACTGTGGGTACTCTGGTCCAGGATGTACCCACCCCCTCTTTTTCGCATTACCCTTCGATCTGTTTATTTTTCTTTAAAAATCTCCTGTACATTATTGTACTGGTATGTATAAAATTATTTAGTTGCTTAGTAAATTCATTCAGTTTCAGGAGATGGATATGCAAATAGAAGATGATGAAATATTGCAGGGATTCATAGAAGAGTCGCTTGAACATCTTGCCGATATCGAAAACGATTTGCTCTCGATTGAGGAAGGTGGAGAAAACATTGACGAGGACCTTGTGAACAAGGTTTTCAGGGCTGCCCACTCAATTAAGGGTGGTGCCGGATTCATGGGCCTTACCAAGATTCAAGAACTCTCTCATTCAATGGAGAATGTACTTGGTCTGATCCGAAGTAAAAAACTGATCCCCACCCCTGAGATAATCAATGTACTCCTACTCGGTTCAGATCAACTGCAAAGTATGATTGAGGATGTGCAGAACAGCAATGACGCAGATATTGAGGCTCATCTCATTCCGCTCAATGATATTTTTGACGGCAAGTTTGATCAGCCTACAGCCGGTGCTCCTGCAGCGGCCCCCAAAACCCCAGCTGATCCGGAACCTGCATCGGCTGCAGAACCTGAGCCTCATCAACCTGAGCCGGAGCCAGCGCAACCCGAACCAGAGCCGGTTGCTGAGTTTAACCCGCAGCCAATCGAGGAGGATATCAGCCCGGACGATCCGGAAATCCTGCTCGACGATGAGATTCTTGAGAATGAAACTCCTCCAGAAATCATCGAACCCGATCCAATTGAAATACCAGAAGAGAAACCTGAACCACAATTAACCGCCCAAAGTGCAGCTCCACCTCAGGTTTCACCTTCCGCGCAACCACAGAATCCTGGCATGCCCAAAGATGCCCCCGGCAGCGCTCCTGCCAAAGTTGAAACTTCGATTCGCGTACATGTAAGTCTTCTAGATTCCTTGATGACACTTGCCGGAGAACTGGTATTATCCAGAAATCAACTCTTGCAGACAATAGGCTCCGATGATCTGAGAAATGCAGAAGCAGTTGGCCAGCGCATAGACCTGATCACCTCCGAATTGCAAGAGGCGATTATGCTCACCCGGATGCAGCCTATTGGTAACGTTTTTAACAAATTCCCACGCGTTGTCCGCGATTTATCCAAAAAACTTAAAAAGAAAATCGACCTAACAATTGTTGGGAAAGATGTCGAACTCGATAAAACTATCATCGAGGCGATCAATGATCCGCTCACCCATCTGATCAGGAATTCTGTCGATCACGGTATCGAGTTACCTGAAGACCGTAAGAAGATCGGTAAAACTGAAAATGGGTTGGTGATATTAAAAGCCTTCCATGAAGCAGGACAAGTCGTTATTGAAATAAGTGATGACGGTAAGGGTATAGACGGTGATGCCTTGGCTGCAAGTGCTGTTAACAAAGGGTTACTAACCGTCGAACAAACCCAGGCGATGTCAGACAAGGAAAAGGTAAATCTCATTTTCCTGCCCGGCTTTTCGATGGCCAAACAAGTTACAGATGTTTCCGGTCGCGGCGTAGGCATGGATGTCGTGAAAACCAACCTTGATCAGCTTGGCGGTCATGTTGATATCATTTCTGAGGTTGGCAAGGGCTCGACAATTTCTGTTAAATTACCACTGACTTTGGCGATCATCCCATGCCAGATTATAATGACCGGTGGCGAGCGATACGCGATACCACAGGTTAACCTTGAAGAGCTGCTCAGGATTCCGGCGAGCCAGGTAAAAGAGCGTGTTGAACGGGTTGGAAATGCTGAGGTAGTAAGGCTTCGAGGGAATCTTCTCCCACTGATTAGACTGGCAGATGTCATTGGTGCTGAACGGACCTACTATGATCAGACCAGTGATGACTTTAAACCCGATCGCCGTGAGCAAATCAGTGACAGAAGGAGCCAAGAATCACCACTCTTTAATAAAAAAGACTCCTCAGACTCTACAGAACCGAGTGAGGACACCTCAGAGCGCAATGGATCGGATCGAAGATTTTCTGCTTCTTCCGCATTGAACATAGTCGTAGTATCCACAGGATCAATGAAATATGGGCTGATCGTTGATAAATTGCAGGATTCAGAGGAAATCGTCATCAAACCCCTAGGCCGGCATTTACAACAGTGTAAAGGCTATGCCGGAGCTACCATTATGGGAGACGGACGTATCGCTTTGATTCTTGATGTTTCAAATATTTCCAGGATGGCCCACCTTACCTCACTAGATGGTTCAGACAGAGCATCTGAAGTTGCACTGGCAGCTGAAGAAGCAATTCGGGCGAAGAAAGATAAGCAGGCACTGCTCATCTTTAGAAGTTCTGAAGACGAACAATTCGGCGTCCCACTTAATCAGGTGGAACGAATCGAAAAAATCAAACGTTCCGAGGTTGAAGACCTTGGTGGTAAACGGATCATGAAATATCGTGGCGGCAGTCTCTCGCTTATGTGTATCGATGATGTTGCCATGGTCAATCCCATCGCTGACCATGACGATCTGCTCGTCATCGTCTTCAATATTGCATCGCGCCCGGTTGGACTGCTTGCTATCGGGCCGGTAGATGCGGTCGAAATTGCCGCTGATATTGATGATGTTACCCTGAAGCAAACCGGTATCATGGGATCATTTATCATCAATGACCATACCACCCTGCTGGTTAATGTTTTTGAACTCACCCAGACCCTCTATCCTGAGTGGTTTGAAGATCGAGAGGTCTTCGAATTTGATGAAGCAACTGAGGGCAGTGCACCGACGATTCTGATTGCAGAAGATTCGAACTTCTTCAGAAACCAGGTTAAAGGATACATGACTGAATCTGGGTACGAGGTACTTGAGGGAGAAGATGGACAGGTAGCCTGGGAACTACTCCAGGAAAATTTCGAAGATATTACGCTGGTGGTCACCGACATTGAGATGCCAAATATGAACGGTTTTGAACTGACCCAGCAAATCAAATCAGACCCTCGTTACAGCAGTATGCCGGTTATAGCCCTCACAACCCTGGCAGGTGAAGAGGATATTGCCAAAGGCAAAGCGGTCGGCGTTGACGAGTACCACATTAAGCTCGATAAGGAAAAACTTATGGCAGCCGTCCACGATTACGTGAAACGACTCCACTAAGTATCTCTCATCGTTATATCTATCATCCTTCTTTTGAAAGGTGATAGATATAACAGCAGCGTTAAGGCTCACTACAAACACCAGGGAAAGCAGACCATGTCAGAGCAAACAAAAGGACCAATCAACAATATCGTAGAACTTGCGACCTTCTATGTTGGAGATGCACTCTGCGGGATGGATATCTTGAAAGTTCAAGAGATTAATAAGCTACTGCAAATGACGAAAGTTCCACAAGCGCCAGAATATGTCATCGGTATATTGAATCTTCGTGGACAAATCGTCACCATTATCGATCTTGGCAAAAAACTTGGCCTTGGTGAAACCGACCTCACCCAGGACCCAAGAAACATTATCGTCAACGACTCGGGAAGCCATGTCGGTCTGCTCGTCAAAAAGATTGGTGACGTCGTCCCGGCAAACATGGAAAAAAGTGAACCGGCACCAGCAAATATGCAGGGGATACAGGGAGAATTTTTCACTGGAGTCTATAAAACCGAAAGCGAACTGATTGGCATACTTGATGTTGAAAAAGTTTTGAGTATCGAGGAGTAGCCAATACCCCATGGTTTTAAAGAAAAAAATTAAAGTCCTGGTCGTTGATGACACGATTGTTTACCGCAAAGCCGTTTCTGATATCATAAACGAACTACCGAACACCGAACTGGTCGGTGTCGCCCACAACGGCAAAATTGCACTTTCAAAAATCGCTTCCCTGAAACCTGACCTGATCACCCTTGATGTCGAAATGCCGGTGATGAATGGCATTGAGGTCTTGTCAGAGCTTCAGAAAATGCAATCGAAAACCTGTGCAATCATGTTGTCGACTCTCACTTCTGAGGGGAGCGACATGACGTTGAAGGCGCTCGAACTAGGAGCGTTTGATTTCATCCTCAAACCCCAACAGAGTGCCAGTCAGGCAGAAGGTAAAAAGACACTGAAGGCGTTACTTGAACCAATCATTACCGCCTTTGGCAAATCCACCAACGTTTCTAGTATTCTTAGATCCTCAAGTCCAACACTTTCCAAGGGTGTAACAACAACTTCGCTCTCGCGACCAGCACAAAAGCCACTGCGTTCATTAACCCCAAGTAAGCGGAGTACACAACGGACAGGTAAATCTGAGATTGTTACTATTGGCATTTCGACCGGTGGCCCCAATGCACTTGGCCAGATGCTCCCCTATTTGCCTGGTGATATAGGCGTGCCGGTATTAATTGTTCAGCACATGCCTCCGGTTTTCACCAAATCACTGGCTGCAAGCCTAGACAAGAAATGTGCCCTCACCGTAAAAGAGGCCAAAGATCGAGAACCGATCCAACCCAATACCGTTTATATCGCACCAGGTGGGAAGCAAATGAAACTTGCAGCAGGAGCCGATGGACAAACGCGTCAGATTAAGATCACCGATGATCCTCCTGAAAATTCATGTAAACCTGCGGTTGATTATTTATTTAGATCCGTTGGTGATTACTACGTCAACCGTACTACTGCCGTGATCATGACAGGAATGGGATCAGACGGTACGAAAGGTCTTGAAGTCCTCAAAAACAAAGGTGCCATAGTTATTGCTCAAAATGAGGCGACCTGCGTTGTTTATGGTATGCCGAAAGCACCTATCGAACAAGGACTGGCCGATAAAATCGTGCCCTTGAACAAAATTGCCGATGAAATTGTCAAAACAGTCAAATGAATTACCGAAACGATTCTCCTAACGGATAATATTGGGCGATAAATGATTAAAATTAAACCAAATGAACTGAAAGTAATCGCTCAGTATATCTATGATATATCAGGTATCCACCTGGATCAATCAAAGTCCTACCTGTTTGAAACACGTTTAAGCAGTATTGCGGAAGAACTTGGTTGTAACTCCTATCAGGATCTCTATCACAAAGCCAAGAAAGATGTCAGTAAGAAGATCGAACACAAAATAATCGATGCAATATCCACCAATGAAACGCTCTTTTTTCGTGACAAAGGTCCTTTCGAGTTAATGCAGCACAAAATCCTCCCTGAAATGATTGACGCACGGACCCCTTCCTCTGCTGCACTGAAAACAAATATCAAAATCTGGAGCGCAGCAGCATCAACTGGTCAAGAATTATACTCTATCGCCATTGTTATAAAGGAACTGGTTAACGATTTAAGCAAATACAACTTTAAATTGTTGGGCACTGATATTTCAGACAACGCAATTTCCCAAGCAAGCTATGGAAAATACAATAAGTTTGAAATTGAACGCGGCCTAGACCGAAAAATATTGCAAAAATATTTCACGCTGTTTGGAGACTCCTGGAAAATCAAAGATGAGATCAGGGGGATGGTTAATTTTCGCAAATACAACTTGATGCAATCATTTGCGGCTCTGGGTAAATTCGATATTATCTTCTGCAGAAACGTCGCGATATATTTTACCCTTAATGATCGAAAGCAGCTTTTCAATCGCATTGCTGACAGCCTGGCAGATGATGGGTTCCTAGTTATTGGATCTACCGAATCACTGACCGGAGTTTGCCCGAGATTTGTCCCAAAGCGGCATTTGAGATCGATATTTTACCAGAAGAAATAATCGAGGTTTCGTTATGAAAAATCTAACCATTCTTGTTGTAGACGATGATCCGGTAATCAGACGTTTGCTTCAGCAGAGATTAGCTAAGGAGCATTACGAGGTTACCATCGCGGAGGATGGTCATGTTGCAGAATCTCTGCTGGAACAGCACCATTACGATGTCGTTCTTACTGATCTCATGATGCCTGGTGGAATTGGTGGTATAGAGGTTTTGGAAATTGCCAAGCAGCTTCACCCGAAAACAGAAGTAGTTCTGATTACGGCTCATTCATCGGTGGATTCTGCGGTGGAAGCAATGAAGAAAGGTGCTACCGACTATCTTGAAAAACCCATTAATTTTGACGAACTTTTTCTGCGTCTTGATAAAATTTCAAACCTGCAGACTATTCTGAAGTCGGCACAAGATCTAGAACAGGCAATGACGGTAACCGAAAGCGCAGCCTCAGAAACCATTCAGAACCTGGAAATCGAAATCGCCAGGAAGCAGGAGTTACTTGAGCAACTGGAAAAGGTTTTGCTAGATCATACACTTGCAGAAGATGAACGTATAGAACAAGCGTTGAGCAAACTCTCTGAAATATAACTCAGATCATAAAATCACTTACGGAACGCTGTAACCTTTCACCTTGTCCAAAACGGCATCATCGAGTGAAGCTCCTTCCATTTTTGCCCCTGTCAGATCCGCTCCGGTCAAATCAGCCTGATACAGGTCGGCTCCCCTGAGATCCGCATTTCTCAAGTCAGCATTTACCAATAGCGCACCCTTGAGATTTGCTTCCTCCAGATCTGTACCAGCAAGTTTTGCATCGGTTAGATCTGCTCCTTCCAAATCCGCTTTTTCAAGACTGAGGTCATTGAGAATCGCTCCACGCAAATTGCAATGGTAACATTTATTTTGCTCATCAAGTTTAGTAATTGATTGAGTTAATTGATCATTAACAGCTGGTAAATCAACGGTTTTGGCGTCATTCTCAGATGCGATTTCCGCGGGTTGGTCGGTGGTATGCTCAGGGAACTCTTCGACGGAATCAGAAGGTGCCTCCACTTCTTTTTGAGTAGTTTCACGAATCACAGAATTCTTGATTTCCTCCTCTTTATCATCCTCTTCTGGTTTTTCTCTTCTATCTGTATATTCAGAAAGTTGATCAGGCAATTCTTCTTTCAAAGATTCATGACTTTCAGCCATTTCATCTTCAGATTTCTCATCTTCAGAATGAAGCGCAGCAATCGTAACTGCTTTCAATGGTACGGCCTTTTTCGTCTGCCCCTGGTCAGTCTGCAGGAGCGCTGCAGATGGACCTTGTGAATCATCCTGGGATGAGGAAATTTTTTTGAGCGGGGGCGGTACGCTATCGAAATCTCTTCGCTTTGCAATTGCCACCTGGGGTTTTTCAGGAATATCTTTGGCTTTTGCGTCATTTGGTACATAATGGGTGCTTTCGACAGCTGCCAGTTGACCTTCTGCTGAATCACTCAGTTGGGTAAAATTCCCGTCAATTATCGCTCCTGCAAGGTATGCTCCGGTAATTTCAGCACCACGCAAGTCGGCCCCTGTCAGATTTGCATTTGCCAGGTCAGCACCTCCAAACTGAGCACCACGAAGTATTGCCCCTGAAAAATCTGCCTCAGAAAGGTCGGCAAGAAAAAACGTTGCGTTGCTCAAGTCTGCACCTTTTAAAATCACACCCGTAAGGTCCATCCTGTTTAGATTTGCCTGATTGAGATTACACTTCTCACAACTACGATCGGCAAGCAAACGAGTGATGTTTTCTTTTACCTCAACACTCATCTCAGAAAAAACAGGACTTGGAGAAAGCCATACAAGCATTACACAACTGGTCCAGATTAATTGTTTGATCACATTGGGATAGGTAGTTATTTTCATGTTATTTCAGATAATAATGTTTGATACTATTGGTGTTTTCTTTTCCAAACCCAGGGCGGTACGGGACTCTTGTCACTGAACAATCCCGTGCCATCCTGGCGCGCCTGAAGCTCAAGCTCTTTCCATACCTCACAAATTGGTTCATGACAATAATATATATGTACCCAGGCGGCACCTTTCTGAATCTGTTTTTGATTGATATTCTCTCCTTCGCCCGAATACACCATGGCAACGATTCGCCCATACCGATCGTAATCTATCGGCCTTATCAAGACTTCTCGCTTAGCGATAAGATGTTTCAAACTATTTCTGGCAAAGCGTGCATAGGATTGCTGCTTTTCCGGTGCATCGATCCCATATAACCTGATGTTTACCTGTTTTCCTTTTATGATACCCACAAACGAATCTCCGTCGAAAACATGAGAAACCTCACAAGTCATACGTTGGGCCTGTAATGCGCATACCTGGCTTGCGCTACAAGTAAAGACCACGATACTCATTAGAAGTACTATCCGGCACCAGAACAATAATGTCCTGTCACTATATCGGTAATAATTTGCTGAGTTGAACACGGCAAACTTCAGAGGTGTGTCATATTTATGAATTTTCTCTACCATGGGAAAAAATTTTACCCCCATGGTACTCGAGACTATTTTTATGAATCCATAAATAATCATATATTCCTTTTGTTTTTCTATTCAACCTTGTGATATATTCAATACAGATGATAAATATGTCCGTTTTTTGACACGGTACTGAGGCAAAGGCTTAGATCACAATTCTTATAACTCCGGGCTCCTATGCAAAAGACCAAGCTCACTGAAACTGAAGAAGATACCAGACACTTTCTGGTAAGTCTGCCAATATTTGACAGTTTCAATGTTGACGAGCTTACCGTTCTATCCAGGCACATGAGTTATGTCCATTTACAAAGAGGAGAATTCCTTTTCGTAGAGGGTGATCGCGGGAGTTTCATGGGATTTGTCGTACGCGGTGTCCTTGAGGTCATGAAAAAATCCGAAACAGGAGAAAACATCGTCATCGCTAGGCTCACCAAAGGGAGTTCAATTGGTGAGATGGCTCTCATCGACAAATCTCCACGTTCAGCCACTGTAATGGCAAAGCAACCAACAACCATGGTAACCCTGACTGAAAAAGGGTTTGACCTGTTAACCCAGAACTCACCTGCGCTTGGAGTAAAAGTGATCCAAAAAATTGCCCGCCTTCTCAGTTTGAACATGAGAAGAACATCCAGCAGACTTGCGGATTTGATGCAAAGCAAACATTAACATTTTTCCTGCGTTATCCCTATGCCTGTAAAACCTGCCATCGCACTCTGCTCTATCGAAAAGGATGATTTCCAAAAAATTTCGGAACACGTAGAAAAGGAATTCAGTGAATCTGAAATCAGCGTGGTTGAATTCAGTGCGATAAATTCGTTTGCAGCCGCTCACGAAACTTCTCTTATCATCCTCAAATGTCACGAGCAACAAAACGCTGCCATCAGAAAACAGATTGAAGATATCAAGATCAATCACCCAGACTCACTTATTATCCTGTTGGTACCTCACGATAGATCTGATCTGATATCATTGGCACTTACCCTGCAGGTATTTTTTTTCTTATATACACCAATAGACGATCATGAGCTTACCATAGCCTTGAACAGGGCACGTATACACCTGTCTCACAATGGCTCTGCTCCCAGGCTTAAACCAGCTGAAGGAGATAGAGCTGATGAATTTATTGGTAATTGTGACAAGATGAAGCATCTTTTCATGCTCATTGATCGAATTGCCAAAGATGAGTATTCCACCGTGTTAATAAGAGGTGAATCAGGAACCGGCAAGGAACTTGTTGCGCGAGCGTTGCACAACCAAAGTAATCGAAGACTTAAAAACTTTGTCCCGGTAAATTGTGCCGCAATTCCTGATGAACTTCTGGAGAGTGAGTTGTTTGGTCATACGAAAGGTTCTTTCACCGGTGCGACTCAATCAAAACAGGGGAGAATTCAATATGCGGATGGTGGTACTCTATTTCTTGATGAAATTGGCGATATGAAACCCTCTCTTCAAGCCAAATTATTGCGCGTTTTGCAAGAAAAGGAGTTCGAACCGGTGGGATCCCTCAAACCCATACCGGTAGATACCAGAATTGTTGCCGCGACTCATTGCAACCTTGAGGATCAAGTAAGAGATGGGGTTTTCAGGGAGGATCTCTATTATCGATTAAGTGTAATTCCTCTTGAAGTTCCCCCTTTGAGAGAGCGTCTCGATGATATCCCGCTGTTGCTGAAGAAATTTATCGATGCACACACCACAAAACGTGGTAGAGAAAAGATTGTTTTCTCGCCAGCCTCAATTTCAATACTGAAGCAGCACGAATGGCGCGGTAATGTTCGAGAACTAGAAAACCTGGTACAGCACATGTCGATTCTTTATGGTGGTAAACATATCCACCCCCATGACCTGCCGGAGAAATATACCGGAAACATCACTTCACCTGAGTTAAATGCACAATCCACTCCACCAAAGCAGCAGTCAATCTTTGATCATTCAATGGAAAGAGCCGCCCTCACTGCCCCACCACCATCACCTGGAGCTGAAATTGATTTTGGCGATGGGCCGGTCGATTTTAATCAACTCATTAACGATTTCGAGAAAGAATTGATTATCAAGGCAATGAACGTAACATCCGGAAATAAGAAAGAGGCTGCTCGAATATTAAGCCTCAAGCGAACCACCCTCCTGGAGAAAATCAAAAAGAAGAACCTGAACGGTACCTGGGATCATTAATCTTACGCCGCAAGCTGCACTATATTATTCTCTATCTTCACCGCGACATCATCGGCTGTTGCGGGTGTCAGGAGAATGTCTGTTACTCCGTATTTGACTGCTTTTATCACTTTCGTCCGAGTCCACTCGGCACCCGTTGCAATAATAGGCAGATTACAGGAGGTGCTCACTTTGATGGCCAAACCAAATGCCTGCTCATCCACGGCATTGGTAATGATAAAAACCGCTTTAAATGAACCAGGTAAAAACGCATTGATGTTATCTCGGAAGCTGATCACACTGCTTGTGTAACCTTTTTCCTGAAGCACGCTGTTAACAAGATCGGCATCGCTTTGGGAATCGCTGATCAACAGAATATCAGCATCGGACGTTTCTCCGGTTGGAGAGACCCGGCCGGGCACACCGCTTGAGTCACCACCTTCACTTTTCTGGGAAATTGAGGCTTCGACCGTAGGAGGTGCTTCAGCAGCCGACTCCCCAGTTGTTGCCAAACCCTGGAGTTGCAGCATGGCTGCAGGAAAAAGAATCTGTATTTTTCCATACTCATTACCATCCATACTGAACTTCATACTACTCATATAGTAGTGCTGATCAGGCATCGGCGTTTCTGAGCTGATGTCTACTTTCATCGGCACAATCTGCTCGATTTCCTTTTTTATAAACCTGATGGACTTGGTGTACTGCTCTTCGAACACTGCCGTATAAACACCAGAGATAATATTGGCTATTTCACCATAAGCGTCTTCGGCATCGACATTGAAATCTTCTTCTGATACCGCTGTCTCTAACTCACTTGGGGGCAACATGATAAGGGTCGATCCGATGCGAATCGCATCCCTGAGCCCTATATACAAGAAACTTCGATCTTCAAGCTCGCCAACAACGTCAAAATAAGCCACGACCTGCTTTCCAGATGCTTCATCAAAGAAGAATGTCTCCTTATCAACGATTCGATTATCTATATCGCTACACGTAACTTCGACTCCGAGCATTGCCCCAACTTCCTCTTCTATCGTCTGCCTGCAGATTTCAAGAAGGGAATCCACCCGCTTTTTCTGTTTCTCTGTGTCAACGCTTGATACTGCTGGTTCAGGTGCGGTTTCCTGTGGTGAAGACGGTGGTGCTGCCTCTGCTGCAGCGGATGATTCGATATTATCTGAGGGAGGTGTGTGCTCTGCAGCAATCGGTTCTACTGTGGATTGCTCATCCGGTGAAGCTGACTGATCTGATTGTTCGTTAGTTTCTGGTTCAGCAGGTGTTTCGGTTTGACTCTCTGTTTCTTGCTGAGCTTCTGGTGCGGGACTTTCAGCTGGTTCATCCGTCTGCTCTTGTGGAATTGTTTCAGGTTCGACGAGTTGGAATGGAAGGGCTGGAATCAAAAACACCATATCGCCAATTTCAGTATCATCAAGGGTCAGACCCGCAGTAACCTGATAATACATCTCGTTCGGAATTGGCTCATCGGATTCGATATCTACTTTGATCGGAACCAGAACCTGTTGTTCTTTTCGGATAAACCTGCATCCCTTGGGATACATTTCCTCAAACGTCTTAGTATATGAGCCGGCAATTATGTTGGCGATTTCCCCATAGGAATCTTCTGTCTCACCATCATAGTTTTCACTGGCAACCACCTCTTCGAGTTCCGAAGGAGGTAACATAATCAGTGTGCCGCCAAGCCGAATTGCATCTTTTACAGAAATAAGCAGACCGCCAACCCCCTCCAGATCACCAGCCAACTCCATAATGGCGAAAACCTGTTTGGCCATGGGCTGGTCAAAAAAATCCTCTTTTGATACCAGCTCGGATGGTCGATTGGTCAGGGTGAGTTCAGCACCGATCAAACCACCAACTTCTTCCTGTATACGTTGATGAGCCGCCTCGAGGATTTTGTCAATTCTTTGTCTTTCTTTCATGGAAATGGTTTTTAAAAATTGAGGTTGTTACCATTATATCGGCTCAGAATATCAATACATTAGGTCTTATAATAAAATAGCGGCTGAGTACTGCTCATAAAGATCAATTTTCTGTCTGTCTTTTCATAGCAATAACCGTACCCATAAAAAATGAGGTTCCAAAGAACACTCTGAAACCCCATTTTGCATACTGCAACAATCTGTTGAGACTGCAACGACGGTAGAAATTATGCTTCCAGTTGAATCTCTATGATAAAGCCACCTCCGTCAGTATCAAAAATGATGACTTCCCGTTCAGCATTTTTCAGGGACTGAAAATCATATTCTTTTCCAGAAATTGTGGTCGGCAACGATAAATCGATATCCTTTCCACTATCAGATAGAATTGTTTTAAGGTTCCCTCCAAGCATATTGGCGATTTCTCCAATTGCATCTTCTACGTCCTCATTCATGCTGTCGACGTCAATGCCCAGGAAACTTCCGGTAATCTTAAAGGCGATTGATTCGGGCATATGAATCGCAAGTACGCCCTTGACCTTACCGGCAAGACCGATCACTCCTGAAATAGAGTTGCTGTGTAATCTCGGCTCCTGATCTTGAATTTCAGAAGGTGAGACCTCCATCATCACCATGGTCGTGAATATTTCATTGGTCGATTCAATAACTTGATCTCTTATACTCACCGTTTACCCCCGAAAAGTTAAGGCGACTAAAGTAATGGCCCCAGTACTTCGTTTACTTTATCAGGTGTGAATGGTTTTTTAATCGCCCCAACTGCGCCCAGCGATTTTGCCTCTCCGATGATATCTTCGCCGGTTTCGGTAGAGATCATGAGCACCGGTATGTCCTTGATGTGATCTCTTCCCGATTTCTCTCTCAAAAATGAAATTCCATCCATGTTTGGCATGTTGATATCACTCAGCACAATATCGACACTTTCATTTTCAAGAACTTCAAGGGCTTCCACACCATCCGCTGCCTCAAATATGTTATCAAACGCGATTCCTGCCTGGCGCAGTGACCTGCCTATGATTTTCCTCATGGTACTGGAATCATCTACGAGAAGAACATTTTTTCCCATTATTTTCCTCCTGCTCCTACACTATTGATGGTTTTAGTCCAGATTTTGAGTTTCTGGAAAAATACAGAATTACTATCTTTATTCTCTACCGCTTAAGAAATAATAGCAACAAAACTGGTAAAAAATCAAATTAAGGGATAAAGATTTTTACCTATTACTTAAAAACCTCTGCTCACTTTTCCCTTCTCTCTTTCAAATAACGACCAGAACGTCAATTTTTTGACCACTTAATCCGATAAGATAGCGAGAGTTTTTATATCATTATAGAAATTAACGCCTTTTCAGCCACAAAGCAAACTGGAACGATTATTGCAAAATCTCAATTGATTCCAGGTGAAGCATTATGAAACGTATTGTATTGATCACATTTTTACTTCTGCTGCTTGTTAACGATGGGTTTGCTTTGTCTACCTTAGACAAAATCAGCAGGTCTGCGGACAGGGATTCTGTGCAGGTATTTATGGGTTTTGATCAGCCACCCCGATATCGAAGCAAAATAACAGGAAAAAGACTTGATATAATATTGGAAAACACGCAGATAACGGAATCTTTTCAACCGATTTCAGAAGATGAGAAAGTCATAAAATTTCTGTATCGGAAGAAAAACAACTCTTTAGAACTCAGCTTCTTTTTCAGATACAACCCTCAACGTGTAACGGTTAAAACAGTTGATCGTTCCACTCTTGTCGCCGATATCCTGTTGGGCAACCGGTTCACCAAAACGTACCAGGAATTCTCAAATCGACTTCAAGGAGTAACACTGTTAAACCGTCCTGAAGTTAATTATGCAAATCCGCTTGTTTCTTCTCCGTATGCAGAGGACTGGTACAGTTTTTTTTCTGACTATGAGTCAGATGTCACCATCACTGCCCCGGTTAATTTTTATATTCCGAATTTTCCATTCTCTGCGAGTCTTACGATTAATCAAGCAACGGGAAAATCATTTATAACCGATGAGATTATGAGGTTAGCTCAAATCGAATCCTGGGATTTAATTCTGTCTCAATTAAAGTCTCAACTCTCTTCGGGGCGCACCTTAGATGAGCAGAAGCTCCTTGCGCTTATGTATGGTGAAACGCTTCTAAGAAGCAATAATTTTGATGGGGCCTACAAACAACTCTATTTACTCATTGAAAATTACCCCAATGAGCAGATCAGCTTTTATTCGAGATACTTGCTCTCCTTGCTCATCGCCACGAATGGCGATCCTCATCAGGCAGAGTATAATTTAGCCTTGCTTGCTGAAGATTTAAAGAAAGGCAACATGTTAGAACCTTTCGTACAAATTTCTCAGGCAGAAATGTGTCTGGCCACCGGTCAGATCGAAAAGCTCAAAACCATTCTCACCCGCGACAATATTGCCTATCCCGACCCACTGCAAAAAATTCGAGAACTTCGTCAAGCCGACCTGCTGTATGAGACGGGAGCAGACATTAAAGCTTATGTAACGTACACGCTGCTCGAAGATGAATTGGCTTTAAGTGAGCACCCGTTTTCTCTGAATAGATTGTGTGCAATCTATTATGAGAAGAATGAATTTATAAAAGCTTCCCAGTGCTATGATCAACTTGCAGATCAACTTAATGAACGGGATCAGCTTGGACTTGCCTACTATCGTGCCGCCATGGCCAGGCTTAAATTCCAACAAACTGTAGAGCTTGTTGATGAGTTTGAACGTATCGAAGATGCCTTTCCAGGCACCGAGGCCGGATTTAGGGCGGCTTTGAAAAAAACTGACATTCGACTTCTTGAACAGCCTACCTGGTCTGATACCGCGTTGAAATATTATCGAGCCCTCGCGGAAAAATCTATCTATCGGCCGGTCAGTGAGGAGGCGTACTTCAAAGAAGCTCTTCTTTATCACCTCCTTGCCGATGACACGAAAAGTATAGAACTACTTATGACATTGCTCAGAAATTTCAGGAGCGGAAGTTTTCTATCAAATCCGGAAGCCTTACTTGTGCAACTGCTTCCACGGGAACTTACCAGACTTGTTTCTGAAAAAACCTATGATGAAGCATTAGTTCTCGCCCAACAGAATCGTAGATTATTTGATAACAACTGGATTGATTTGAAGATTCTATCCGAGCTTGCTTTTTCATATCGCCAACTGGGAATTTTTGATGATGCGATGCGACTGTATCTTTACCTCATTGAAATCGCTAACCTCGAGGAGAAAGAGCAGTATTTCATTAAACTCGCTGAAATTGCGTATGAAAAAGGTGATTATGGTTTGGTAGAAGACTTTTCAACCCAGTATTCATATAACTATCCTGCAGGTCAATATGAACTTGATATGCTTTATTTGCGGTTGAAAGTTCTCGATAACCTGGACAAGACCGATGAGGCACTCGCACTTCTTCCCAACAACTTCAATGACCAGAAACGTTTCGCCTATCTGGCAGCTGCACTGCGTTTCAAAAATAACCAGTACCGTGAAGTTATCGATCTTGCAACACAATACCAGCCTGCCGAGTTGAGCACATTACCAGAAGAACAACTCTTTTTTCTGGCCGAGAGTTATTTTCAACTCGGTCAATTTGAAGAGTCTGCCACCTATTTTTCTAGGGTAAAAGACAATCAGCGGTTTAGTGGCCAATCTCTGTTCCGGCTTGCTGAGATCTCTGAGTCAAATGGCAAGGAGACAGAGGCGTTGGAACTCTACCGTGAAATCGTTTCAGGCGACTCGGATGAACTCTGGAAACGATATGCTCAAAGAGAACTGCAACTACAATCACTCACTGAGAATTAGAGGATTCATATGATTTCAATCAACATCTTTGATGACACGAGTCGATTATTAAATAAAGCACTCGATCTTCGCTCCTCAAGACAACAGGTTATAGCCTCGAATATAGCAAATTCTGAAACTCCTGGCTATTCCCGTGCAGAGTTTAAGTTCGAAGAAGCACTGAGCAATGCTTTGAGTGGAGAAGGAACGTTTTTACAGGCAACACACCCTCAGCATATCTCTTTCAACAGTCCAAACGTTAATGAAGTGAGAGGGACACTGATGCGTCACCCAGATACCAGAGGAATTGGAGATGAAAACAGTGTGAGTGTGGATGCTGAAATGATTGCGATGACAGAAAATCAACTGATGTATGAAACAGCAGCAAAGTTGCTCCAAAAGAAACTCGCGTTACTTAAATATGCAGTCAGAGACGGCCAATAATGATGGCTCTCTGAGATAACGGAGGAAATATGGAAATTTTCAATTCATTTAAAATTAGTGCTTCAGCGCTTAAGGCACATAAGGTACGGTTGGACACCATCAGTTCCAATCTGGCCAATGTTGAAACGACCTCGACACCCGAAGGTGGACCGTACAAGAAAAAGTCGGTCTATTTTCAGTCAAAGCCGGTCAGCTTCGAAGATACCTTGGCCCAGCAGACCAACAGTGCCCTCCAGGGCGTTGAAGTAGCCAAGATTGTTGAAGACAACTCACCACCAAAGTCAATATACAACCCACAGCACCCGGATGCAGATGAAAACGGCTATGTTGCCATGCCCAATATCAGTGTGCTTAAGGAGATGGTTGACATGATGTCTGCAACAAGATCATATCAAGCCAATGTTACCAGCATTAACTCGGCCAAAAGAATGGCACTCAAAGCATTAGAAATTGGGGGGTAATGATTCATGGCCATTAATCCAATAATCAATAATGTAAACACCTTACCACTTCGACAACCTGACACCAGCGAGGTCTCTAGAGTTAATGATTCATTTTCAGAAATGGTAAAAAACAGCTTCAAACAGGTAAATGATTCACTAAATGAAGGCGACAATGCGATAAAGGCATTGCATACAGGTGAGGCTCAGAATCTTCATGAAGTTATGATTGCAGTCGAGCAGGCTGATATTTCCCTGCGCATGTTTGTCCAGATGAGAAACAAAGCGTTGCAGGCATACGAGGAAATTATGCGGCTGCAGATTTAGATGGAAGCAATTAAATAAAAAGTATTAACCCAGGAATAAACAATGGCAACTGACGTAGCGACAACGGAAGAAGGAACCACAGAACTCTCTCCGGGGACCACCGAATTACCACCCGCTCCGCAACGAAAGAATATCATTACACTGGTTCAGGAGTGGTCGTTGAGCAGAAAGATATCACTGGCCGGAGTGGTGCTATTGTGTGTGATCGTTTTTGCGGTGCTCATAATTCAGGGGAGAACAGCCGATTACCAACTGCTCTATGCCAACCTCACAGAGGCTGACGCCAGTTCAGTGGTGACCTGGCTAAAAGGCCAGAATATACCGTACCAACTAAAAAACCAGGGTCGTAACATCTGGATTGGAGCAGACAGAATTTATGAGACCAGGCTTGAACTTGCCGCAAACAGTTTACCTTCTGGAGGTGGTGTCGGGTTTGAAGTTTTTGACAAGCAAAGCTTTGCGCTTACAGATTATGTGCAAAAGGTCAACTATACGCGAGCACTGCAGGGTGAACTTTCACGCACCATTACTTCGCTTGATCCGGTAATGTCAACCCGTGTTCATTTGGCTCTTCCCGAAAAAAGACTCTTTAAGAACCAACAGAAAAGTCCAACCGCCTCAGTCATTGTGACTCTGGCGAAAGGAAGAAGGCTTGATGAATCCCAAGTGCAAGGAATTATTCATCTCGTCGCCGGCTCTGTATCAGGCCTCCCTGTGGAAAATGTCAAAGTCATTGATTCCAATGGAGTTGTCCTTGAAGGAGAGCAGAAGAAAGATAAAGATAATTTGTTGTCGGTTGATATGCTCTCATATCAGCAGAATGTAGAACATCGTCTGGAAATGCGCGCCCAGGATCTGCTTGACAGAATAATGGGTAAGAATAAAGCAATGGTAAGAGTTACGGCATCTCTTGACTTTGCAAAAGTGGAAAGTACTCAGGAGCTTTTTGATGCTGAAGAGCCGGTTATCAGAAGTGAACAGTTAAACCAGGAAACCAATGGGATGCAGAGCTCCGGGGGCATACCTGGCGTCCAATCGAATCTTCAAGGTAATACCGCCGGCCAGACTACAACCTCTAACCCTTCAAACAAGACTTCGAGAACGACAAATTATGAAATAAGTAAAACCGTTAGTAAAACTATCAACCCCGTTGGTTCGATAAAAAATCTCTCTGTTTCTATCCTGGTAGCAGACCGTGAAACATTAGATGATGAAGGAAAAGTTACAGGCACTACCCCACTCACCGAAGACGAACTCCAATCAATTGAGGATATGGTAGCCAGCGCTTTGGGTATTATCAACGAGCGTGGTGATGTCGTAAATATTGTTTCAATGCCGTTTAGTGAGTCGCCTGTAGATGAGCTTTCAACTGAACCAATACCTCGAAATTTCCTGTATGAGTTTTTGCCAGCAGTTAAATTGTTGCTGATAGCATTGGCTATCCTCTTATTTTACCTCATTTTAATTAGACCGATCATCAAGACCATGCGTGGTGAGGTGGTTGAACATTACAAAACCGTTGAAGAGCTCGAGCGGGAAAGAAATGATATGCTCCGCATTCAAATGGAAGATGATGGAGAGCTGCCGATACAAGATGAAGATTTTGTAACCCAGTTAAGAAAAGAAGTGGTTCAAAATCCGGCACCAACTGCCTATATTATTAAAAACTGGATCCAGGAAGCCTAACGATGAGTATAGAATCGCTTACCGGTATTAACAAATCAGCAGTTCTTTTGATTCATTTGGGAGAGGAAGCTACTGCCCGAATATTTCAGGAGTTATCTGATGACGAGGTCAGAAAGCTCACCAGGGCCATGGCAGCAATTGATCATATCCCAACGGATATTAAAGAAAAAGTCTTCACAATGTTTGAAGACTCTCAGAAACAATTTGCCGGTCTATTCGTCAAAGGAAATGAATTCGCCAAACAGGCAATCAAAGCCACTGATGCCGGTGAGCGAACTGATCTTCTATTAGAACAGTTCATTTCCGGTACCGAATCCCGTTCTCTGGAAACCATCTCACTGATGCAGCCGCAGATGGTTGCCGGTCTGCTGGAAAAAGAGCACCCTCAGACAGTGGCACTGATTCTCTCAACACAACATGTCGAGCACGCAGCGGAGATTATGGCTTACCTCCCTGAAGAAATGCAAGCCGATGTTGTCTATCGTATCGCCAAATTAGATAAAGTCTCACCTGAGGTTCTAGGGAACATCGAAGATGCATTGAACAGAGAAATCGGGCTTGTTGCCGGAAAGGAGCAGAAAGAAATTGGTGGCATGACAAAAGTGGTCGATATGCTTGGCAGCATGAAAAACAATCTTGATGCGGATATTCTGGAAACCATAGAGGAAACCGACGCGGACATGGCTGAGGAAATTCGCAAACTGATGTTTACGTTTGAGAACCTTATTGCCCTTGATGGACGCTCACTGCAAATGATTCTACGTGAAGTTAACAATGATTCACTCACCATGGCTCTGAAAACAGCTTCCGAGGAGATGAAAGAAAAGATCTTTGCCAACATGTCTGCCCGAGCTGCAGACATGATTCGAGATGATCTCGAGGCTATGGGGCCGGTAAGATTATCCGAAGTTGAAGCGATGCAACAATCGATCGTAAAAATTGCTATGAAGCTTGAAGAGGAAGGCAAACTTGTTCTTGGATCAGGAGGAGCTGATGAGCTTGTCTAAAGTTCATAAACAAAGCAAAGACTTCAAGCCCGAAAAGCTTATTCATAATGGCAAGGAACAATCACCAGATTGGCAACCGGCACGGGTTGATACAGACCAGGCAGCCCTAGATCGACCTTCTGGCGTTCCTCCCACTCAGGCGGTCTCCAATCACCCGATTGAACCTTCTGGTGATGAATTTGCATCTCATGCTACAGCCTCACCAGAGCAACAAACGGTTCCCCCCACTTCTGAACCTGAGCATTATTCAGGCAATGAGCAGAACATTGCTGCGCCTCAACCTGAACCATCTATTCCAGTTGAACCTGCAATTGATATTGAGGCAATAAAAACAGAGGCATATCAGGCTGGTCTGCATGCAGGTATGGCCCAGGTAGAATCTGATTTTGGTTCTGCATTGGCAGCGCTGATGCAAATCAGTGATCAGCTCAATTCATTGCGAGAAACCATTTTAAAGAATAGTAAATCGGAACTCATCGAACTGGTAGTTATCCTGGCTGAAAAAATAATCAGACATTCTGTCTCCAATCAAAATGACACCATCATTAAAACAATTGAGGAAGCACTTTCACGTGCCGTCAAATCAAGCGATTTCTATATCTTTGTTAATCCATCGGATCTAGAAACGGTAAAGAGCAAATCTGCTGAATTTATTGCCGGGCTGAACGGATTAGAAAACATCACCATTAAAAGTGATCCATCAGTAGAACAAGGAGGATGTAAAATAGAATCAGAAAACTGTACGGTTGATGCAACCATCGTGAGTCAACTGGAAATCATCAAAGAAGAAATCGATAAAGAGATTTCGTAAACCATTTATTGTATATGCTTCTTGATAAAAATCTTATAACCAACACTGAACCAATCAAGGTGTGGGGAAAGGTTACCCGTATCGTTGGTTTAGTCGTCGAAGGTTACTGTCCCCACGCAACGGTCGGCTCATTATGCGAGATCCTCCCCCTTGATCCCGGCTCTGAATCTGTTTTTGCAGAAATTGTCGGGTTTCATGACCTGAAAGCACTGCTGATGCCGCTCGGTGATTTGCGCGGACTAGGTCCAGGAAGTCTTATTCGGGTTGTCAAAGACAGCGCTACGGTTAAGGTTGGTTATAATTTACTCGGTCGAGTAATCGATGCAATGGAAAAACCCCATGACGGACTGCCGCCTCCTACACTGCAGGATGAACGACCCCTCTATGCGCTCCCTCCAGGGCCAATGCAGAGGAAGAATATTTCCGAACCTCTTGATCTTGGCATCAGGGCAATTAACGGAATGATTACCTGCGGCATGGGACAACGTATGGGAATTATGGCAGGATCGGGAATAGGCAAGTCTGTTTTGCTAGGCATGATGGCACGATATGCAAAAGCTGATATCAATGTAATTGCACTCATTGGAGAACGAGGCCGGGAGGTACGTGAATTTATCGAAAGAGACTTAGGAAAAGAAGGTCTTTCCCGCTCCGTGCTTGTCGTTGTCACCTCCGATCAATCCCCTTTGCTGAGAATGCGTGGAGCGTTTGTAGCCACTGCGATTGCTGAATATTTTTGTCAACTTGGCAAAAATGTTCTGCTCATGATGGATTCGGTAACGCGTTTTGCAATGGCTATGCGGGAAATTGGTCTGGCTATTGGAGAGCCACCAACGACCAAGGGATACACCCCAACTGTTTTTGCTACCTTACCCAAGTTGCTTGAACGCGCAGGAAGGTTTCAGGATCAAGGTTCAATAACCGGGTTGTATACGGTACTTGTTGATGGTGACGACCTGACAGAACCGGTTGCTGATTCGGTCCGGTCTATTCTTGATGGGCATATCGTTTTGACCAGGGAACTTGCAGCTAAAAATCATTACCCCGCTATTGATATCCTCAACAGTACCAGTCGAATAATGCGGGAAATTGCGGCCCCCCGACACCTAGAACTTGCTGGTAGAGCCCGATCGCTAATTGCAACGTATGCAGAAGCAGAAGACCTGATTAATATTGGTGCGTACATGAAGGGATCAAATCCGCATATTGATTATGCAATCAGTAAAATTGAGGAGGTTAACCGATTCTTACGACAGAATTATGACGAAACGACCTCTTTGAAACAATCCATTGAAGAAATTGGCGTCATATTGAGTGAACGAAAGGACGAAGAACGTATGCCATCGCAAAACAGACGAGAATCTGACCAGTAAATTTATCTAATAAAAAAGCATGAAACCTTTTTCCTTGCATGCAGTTCTGAGATACCGTGAGCGTCTAAGAGATATCGCTCGGACTAAGTTTCAAGATGCCCAAAACGAACATGCACGCGTTCTCAAGAACCGTTCAGTAAAACAGCAGGAGCAGACGATACTGATCGAAACCCTCGAATTCAAGCAGGCCGAAGGAATCGAAATAAAAGATCATATCCTATTTGAAAATCGAATAGCCTTGCTCCAGGAAGAAATCATTCAACTGGACAGAGAACTAAAAAGAAAACAGGAAGTGCTTGTTCGTGAACGCAACTATCTCCTTGAGAAAAGTAAAGAGAAACGCGCAATGGAACGCTTGAAAGAGAAGCAGGATGACGCATGGAACAAACATCTGGACAAAAAGGAGTCCGCGATGCTTGACGAAATAGCCGTGCTCTACCGGAACAGATAACGGAGATAGAGCTATGAAATTCAGACCTCATAAATCGATTATATTCAGCGTGATATTCATCACATTGATCACAGTTTCCTCTCTGCAGGGTGATGAGCAGCCCCCACCAGTACCTTCCAAAACAGAAAATTTCAGCTCTGTTGAAGAACGGAGACTCTTTACCAGAATCCGAGAAGAACGGGAAACTATTTTCGAAGAAAAAAAAGCGCTTGAACTTCGGAAAAAGGAACTAAAGACTCTAGAGGATGCCGTCGATAAGAAACTTGCCGAGATAGATAACAAGCTTCTAAATCTTGAAAAACAGAAGAAAGAAATCGCTGCTTTACTGCAGGAAAAGGACACGAAGGAAGCCGCGAAATTACAAAATCTTGGCAAAATATATGAGAAAATGGACCCCGCAAAAGCTGCCTTGGCTCTTTCGGGGCTCGACCAGAAGCTGGCTGCCGATCTTCTTGCAGTGATGAAACCCAAATCGGCTGCAAAAATTCTGGACAATTTACAAAAACCCAAGGCAACAGATATCAGCAAAACCTTTTCGCAGATACAATTGGAGTGACACTATGGAAACATTCCCGATTGCACCCGTACCCCAGACGGAACCAGTACAATCTTCTTCGCCCTCAGCTGCACCGGAAAGTGCTTCGGGATTTGATCAAACCTTAAACAAAGCAATCAGTTCTACTGAAAGTGTACCAAAAGATCACAATGGGTCGCAACAAAATGACAATGGACAAAGCAGCACTTCAGACCCAACACGCTCCTCAGAAAAATCGACTCAGAATGAGAGTTCCCAGATAACCCAATCAACTTCTGCAAATACTGACACATCGGCAACCACTCAAAGCAATTCAACTTCTCAGACAGGGGAATCTTCATCAGCCACGATAGTTACGTCGTTGAGCGTTCACTCAAGTTCAAGCTCGATAAAAGTCTCAGGGGCGCTGATGAATGCGAGTTTAGCCTTGCCGTCGGGCAGTGTGCCCTCAGATATTGATTTCGCAGCGCACGATCCACTTGCCACTAATCAAAATGGTGCGTCTCGATATCACGCAATTTTTCAATCACAACAATTATCGATACAGATTGAGAACAGCACTAGATCTCTTAATTTAACCAACACCAGTTCCCAACCGGTTGCTGCCAAGGAAAACTTGATGCTTGCCCAGATTCAATCGCTTATCAGTGCCCAGAATGACCAGGTACAGATGAATGTGAACTTCGGCAACAATTCACCCGGAACACTTCCGGGATACATGAGCGCTCCTGTGATTGTTGAAGGAGGTGGAAATGGTGTAGAGCTGAGTATAAAACTGTCAGGAACTCAAGCCTCAGGAACCTCAGGGTTGACCAGTGAAGTCGCAACGCAGCAAAAAAGTGACACGATACTCCAAACACTGCGCCAAGATGCTCAGGGCCAATACATTAATGCCAAAGTATCAGGAATAGAAAACCAGAAGGATACTCAGGCCGAGACGAACTCAAACAATCAAAACAGTAGTAATCAACAGAACGCATCTACTACTGCCAGCCAAACCGGACAAACAGTTCAAGGCCAGGCGGGCACAGCCGTAAATGCTGATCAAGCGACATTAAACCAAGGATTTTCAGCCCAATTTACCGATCTGAGTGCAGCCAAGGTAGCTGATATCGCAAAACCGATTCAATTACCAAACGGGCAATTATTATCAAATCTCCAGGAACAGGAAGTCATCAATCAGATCGTCAACAGATTCTCCCTTACCAACCGCTTTCATACCAGCCGAATCAGTTTACAATTGCACCCTGCTCAACTTGGTGAATTAAAAATCGATGTACTGGTGAAAGGTGATTCATTAAAAGCCAACATTTTTGCACAGACACAACAGGCCCAGGACCTGATTGAAAAGAACCTCCCACGATTACGCGCAGTATTAAACGAAAATGGATTACGGGTGGAAGATCTTTTTGTCACCTTGGAATCTGATACGGTCGATGACTTTTCCAAACAACAGTCCAATCAGTTTGATGATGCACTTAATGATTTTCAGAATCAAGTAGGGAAAGGTGTCTCAAAGAGTGATTCCTTTACGGCTCTAACAGAAGCTGAAAAAGAAAATTCAGTGACTGCTGACCAGACCACAGGTCTAAATGTCACAGCATAGGAGTTAACTGATGAGTTATATCGCATCTATAAACCAGGGCGCAACAGCTTCAGCGCTGGCAACGAAGGATAAAAGTACTGATTCGTCCAAAGACATAATGGGTAAACAGGATTTTCTGACGCTACTGGTTGCCCAATTGAAAAACCAGGATCCGCTCAATCCTGATGACCCGACAGAATTCACTGCTCAGCTCGCGCAATTCAGTTCCCTTGAACAATTATTCAATCTCAACGAGAGCATGGATAATATGGCATCATCTGTGACCAGTTCACAGCAGCTTGATGCCCTGAATATGATCGGCAAGGAAGTCAGTTACGCAGACAGCGAATTTCATTTTGATGGCAAACCTGTCCAGATTGGCTACTCCCTCGATGGTGAAGCAAAAGATGTCACCCTCTCTATCACACAGAATGGTGCGACCATTGCAACCATCCAGGGTACCGAGCTCAGTAAAGGTGATCATTATGTCACCTGGGATGGACTATCAGAGAGTGGTACACCCTACCCGACTGGTGATTACACCATTGTAGTCAATGCATCAGCTGCATCTGAGAGTATCGCGGCTGCCCCTCTAGTACGATCAGAGGTCACCGGTGTTGATCTGACCGGTGACAAAGGTGGTCTGCTGATAACAAAATCAGGTGAAGTGAATGTATTAGACATCAAAGGTGTTTACGAAAAAGGAACCGGATTGACAACGGAAGATCAATCTGAAACAACCGAAGAACAATCAGAAGAATCCACTGTTGAAGAGGCAATAGCCACAACTGGTGAAACAACACCAGAAGAACAGTCCGGTTCAACTGAAGATCCAGCAGTGCCCACGGAAGGATAACTGTCGGCTACGTAATTATTTAAGGATTGAAGGCAATTAATATCTCGCCAATGGAGGAATAGCAGATGGGTATTTCCAGCGCATTGTACAGTGGTGTCAGCGGACTTAAAACCAACTCTCATGCGATGAGCGTGATTGGTAACAATTTATCACATACCAACACCGTTGGTTTTAAAGGTGCACGAACAGTTTTCTCAGACTTGCTCTCATCATCAGTGTCTGGTTCAGGTGGTACTTCTCAGATTGGCCGTGGTGTTAATCTCTCAAAAGTCGATAACATGTTCAGCCAGGGTACTTTTGAATCAACTGAATCTGGCTTGGATGTGGCTATCGAAGGTGACAGTTTTTTCATGCTGAAAGAAGCAGGTAACGATACCATGTTTTACTCAAGGGCAGGTGCCTTTCGCTTTGATGAGAATGGCTATCTGATTAACCCCGAAGGCTACCGAGTTCAGGGACAGCAATATAATGTGCAGACCGGCCAACTTACCCCTGGTGACCCTTCAGATATCATTGTTGCAAATACTGGGTTGATTGAAGCAAATGCCACTACTGCCATCACCTTGAACACTAACCTCGATGCGAGTGCGGTAGAACCAACGGTAGCGTTTGATCATACTCTTCCAGCTACTTATAATTACTCATCCTCCACTACTGTTTATGATTCTCTTGGAAATTCTCATCTGGTAACAACTTATTTCAGACGTAACGATGCAATTGCCCCGACCGCCCCCGCCACTTCAGTGTGGGAATGGTTTTGGACAGCAGATGTTGATGACGGTGCTGGTGGTACAATTACTATAGGTGGCCCCACTTCCGATGCTGCAGGTGTAAATGTCGCCCAGGGAAATCTTCAGTTCCTTAACAATGGAGACCTCTCCTTGCCAGCTAATGGCGGTCCTGTAGCACTTCCTGGAATTGATTGGAATAATGGTTCGGCTGCAAGTGCTATCAACATGACTTTCTCAACTACTCAATACAACAGTGCATCGGTAGTCATTTCCCAAGACCAGGATGGGTATGGGGCAGGTGATCTTACTAGTGTAGATATCGATGAGAATGGAATAGTCGTTGCTTCCTACTCCAATGGCGAACAGATTAATATCGCCCAGTTAACCCTTTCCAAATTTCAGAACCCAGGTGGTTTGCAGATGGCTGGGAGTAACATGTTCATCGCCACCGCAGCCGCAGGACCTCCACGATCAGGTCTGCCTGGTCCAGAGCTTGGTAAACTTTTCACCAACTCTTTAGAACAATCCAATGTGGATATGGGAACCGAGTTCGTAAGAATGATAACCGTTCAAAGGGGCTTTCAAGCGAACTCCAAAATTATTACCACCGTAGATGAACTGCTTGGTGAATTGATTAATCTGAAGCGCTAGTCTTAAAGTCATCTTTTTGACACTTTTAAAAAGGGGCAGACCATTCTTGGTCTTCCCCTTTTCTTTTCTTCACGTCCCTCCCTTCCAGGCTTTTATGAAAATTTCGTTTGCAACCTTGAGTTTTCACTTGCAAAAGCCTATGATAAAAGAGGCGAACGACAGCGGGTTTGATTGAGTAAAACACAACCAGCCCGTACTCGTGTTTTCCAGGTGGTCGCACCGCCTGCTGAATTTACTCTACGTGGAGGCTTTTTTGGATCTCTCAACGATCATTGGAATGGGTGCAGCATTTGGTCTTATGCTCATGGCAATTTTGCAGGGAGGCCCGCTCACCATATTTATCAATGTACCATCAATACTCATCGTTTTTGGAGGCACTGCCGGGGTAGCCTTCGTTCATTATCCATTTGGTGATCTTTTTGATGCGATTAATGTTGCCAAAAAGACGGTCCTGCATAAGGATTCTTCCATCAACGATATGATTATTCAACTCATGGAATTTGCTAACAAAGCAAGGAAAGAAGGTATCCTTGCCCTCCAGGGTGCAATGGAACAGGTAGAAGATGAGTTCCTGATCAAAGCTATGCAAATGGCCGTTGATGGTCAGGAACCGGAAACCCTGAGAAATATGCTCAATACCGAAATTGAGTATATTCAGCAACGGCATGATAAAGGTGCGAGTATCTTTATTTCTCTTGCCGCATATGCCCCTGCAATGGGTATGGTTGGTACACTGATCGGTCTCGTTCAGATGCTCCAGACCATGGATGATCCTGCAAAGATTGGTCCGGCAATGGCAGTTGCCCTGTTGACTACCTTCTATGGAGCGGTACTCGCAAACGTTATATTTTCCCCTATGGCTGGGAAATTAAAGAACCGTTCAGACTCCGAGGTACTCATTAAGACCCTGATTATTGAAGGTATGCAATCGATTCTTTCAGGCGAAAATCCGCGCATCATGGAACAAAAGCTCCATGCGTTTATCGCCCCGAAACTCAGAGAGTCGACTTTTAAGTAGCAAAGCAAACGACTTATGGCAGAAGAAAACGAAAAACAACAGGAAGAAGAAAAGAAGGAAAAGAAATGTGATTGCAGTGGTGGTGCTCCCGCCTGGATGGTCACCTATTCTGACCTGGTTACCCTCCTTCTGACCTTCTTTGTTCTGTTGATGTCGATGGCCAATCTTGACCCGGTCAGATTTACTGAAGCGTCCAGCTCACTCAAGGATGCATTTGGTATCCACTCCCGCCCTGCCCATGTAGAATTTGCAATTCCAATATTACCCGCACCGCCGAAAACTAAATTTACCCCGGTGCAACCCCAGATGACAAAAAAGATCTACCAGCGCGTAAAGGCTCAGATTGATGATCTGGATCTTGGCCAAACGGTGGATGCAATTAACCAGGATAGCGAGACAATTATTCTCAGAGTTAACAATACCGTTCTTTTTAAGCCGGGTGAGTCTCGCGTCTCTCCACAGGCCTATCCGGTCTTAAGAAAAATTGCTGATATGGTGCGACCCCTCCCGATGAATATGCGTGTGGAGGGACATACCGACAATCAGGCAATTTCTGGTCCTGCTGGCTATAACAACTGGGACCTTTCCATCGCCCGTGCCGTATCTGTTACCAGATTCTACGAACAGGGCGAACTCCTCCCCCTTGATCGCATGTCTGCGATTGGATATGGCGACCAAAGGCCACTTGTCCTCAACACTACCGAAGAAAACCGCTCTAAAAACAGACGTGTCGATTTTGTATTGCGAGTAAAATCGTCAATAGGCACGGGATCTGCAAGTAATGGGTCAAACAGGATTCCGCTGTAAAAATTTTGACACCTGTTTTTCAAACATACAATACAGGGTGCTCACATGGCTGAAAAGGCTCCTAAGACAAATGAGGCTCCTGCTGAGTCCGGCAGCAGCAAGAAGAAACTGTTTATCATTATAGGTGCAGTCGCTCTGCTGGTTCTAATTGGTGGGGGCGTTGCTGGATATTTTCTTCTAAAGAATGATCCAAAACCTGAAGAAGAGGATCCTGGCCTTGAAGTGCCCGTACCGGAAATTAATCAACAGGCAGAAATCGGGCCGATGGTTGATATCAATGAATTCATTGTCAATATCATTAGTGAGGAAAATAGTCATTACGTTAAAGCGGCTTTAACCCTCGAGCTTTCCGATGAACTTGCCAAGGAAGAACTCGTTAAGAGAATGCCCCAGGTACGGGATGCAATCTTGTTACTTGTCGGCAATAAAACATTTGATGAACTCCAGGATCTGCAGGGGAAAAAACAGCTCAAGGCAGAACTGCTCAGCAAGCTTAATGCGATTCTTCAAACCGGGCAGGTACGATCGATATATTTTACCGATTTCGTTGTCCAGTAAAGATCACACTGTTGGTGAATTGTGGAACCGATTCTAACAAGACAGGAAATTGACGATCTCCTTCAAGCAATTCGAGAAGGTAAAATATCAACTGATGTCGGAGGAGACCTCGGCAGTGGTCAGCAGATTGATTTTAAGGAAATCAATCTATTTCAGGTTTCCAGTCAGCGCGAAGATAAAATCAGGATTCCCAATTTTGATATCATTATCGATGCTTTTGCGCAAAACTACGCAATATCATTATCAAATCACCTTCAGCGAAACTTTAGCATAACGAGAACTTCACTCGATTCAATGCCCTTTCAGGAGTATATGCTCTCGAAAAAGAATCCGGGATCAATCGGTGTACTCAATCTGTCACCACTCAAACATGGTGCTTTGATGCTTTTCGATCCCCAACTTTCGTTCTCCTTCATTGAGATCATGCTGGGTGCTTCGAGTGACTTGGAAATTGTTCAACTCGATCGAAGCCTTACCAAAATTGAAATGACCGTACTGAAGGCGATTATGAGCAAAGCGGGAGATGATCTTGATCGAGCATTCAGGCCGATAACCAAGCTTGAAACCTCAATTCTCAAATTAGAAAACAATCCCCGTCTCGTTTCAATTACTGACCAAGAATCAGAAGTTATCATCAGCACATTCAAGGTTTCGGTCGGCGAACAAAGTGGCACCATGGAAATGGTGTTTCCTCTGGCGACCCTTGACCCTTTTCGAGAAGAATTCAAAGATCTGATTAGTGTCAATACACTCAAACATGGCGGTTGGACCGATATCATTATAAAGGAAGTCCAGGATATGATGACGACCATCGTAGCCCAATCAGGTGTCGTTAATCTGTCGGTAGGCCAGGTCATGAATTTCAAGGTAGGCGATATAATTCCGGTCGATTATGACATTAATGGCAGTCTGAAAGTGCTGGTTGAGGAGAAACACAAATTTTTTGGGCAACCCGGACTGCTTAAAGGAAAGAAAGCAATCAGCCTGATTGCAACCATGAATGATTAAAGCGAGGAATGTAAATGGAAGCAAATAATCCTTCAGATACCGGCGCTCGTCCAGACCCTGAAGAACTCAGAGAACTGCTCGAAGAAGATGGGCCTGAATTGTCTCAACCACCATCAGGTGCTGCATCCAAAGTTGAAGAGGAAGATCGGAGTTTGGATTTTCTCTATGACGTCCCTCTTCAGGTTTCGGTGGAACTGGGAAGATCCAAAATTCTCTTACGAGATCTCTTGAAAATGGGTGAAGGGTATGTGATTGAGCTAAACAAGCTTGCCGGAGATCCCCTTGATCTCTACGTCAATTCTCGCTTGATTGCCCGTGGAGAAGCTGTAATGGTCGGTGACAAATTCGGAATCAGGCTCACCGATGTCGTAAGTACCAGTGACAGGATAGAGAAACTTGGCTAACGCGACGGTTTTTCATGATGAAAAAAAAATTCATACATTATCTTACTTCTTCCCTGATCCTCTGCCATAGTATACCGCTCCAGGCTGCCGGTACCGGTATAGACGACCATTCCATGCTGTCATCTTCCCTGAAAATGATTTGGGGATTACTCATCGTTCTCGGTATCATTTTAATCATTTATGGGATCGCCAGAAAGCGCCTCTCTTTTGTCCAACTTAGCAACAAAGGGCTCATTCGAATTGTTGAATCAAAACATTTAATGCAGAAGAAATCGCTCTATCTCGTTGAGGTTCGCGGGCAAGAGTTTTTGCTCGGATCAGGTGGTGACCGCCTTGAACTCATAGCCCCAATAAATCACGTTCCAGAGACTTTTGATCAGATTCTCGAGTCAACTGAACCAGCACAACAATCAAATGGCACGACCTAAGATAAAAAACTCGCTTCTCCTGATCACGCTGATGCTCCTATTGGTGCCCGTATGTGCATCGGCAGTATCTTTACCGACGGTATCCATCGGCGTTGAAGAGGCGGAAACTCCTCAACAGGTGTCAACCGCTCTTCAAGTTATCCTACTTCTCACCGTACTTTCCATTGCACCGGCGATTATTCTGATGACTACGTGCTTTACCCGAATCGTCATTGTTCTGGGCTTCGTCAGACAGGCAATGGGAACCCAGAATATGCCACCGACTCAAGTTATCATCGGACTCTCGCTTTTTCTTACGTTCTTCATTATGTCACCGGTGATTAACGAAGTAAACACCCAGGCGTTGCAACCTTACCTGAACGAGGAGATTAATCAAACCACGGCATTTTCGCTGGCTATAAAACCAATGCGGGAATTCATGTTCAGTCAGGTAGAAGAAAGCGAATTAACATTACTCGCCGATATCACCTTGGATAGTGATCCATTTGACCAGGATGATATTCCGACCACGACGTTAATTCCTGCTTTTATGCTCAGTGAAATGAAAAAGGCATTTCAGATGGGTTTCATGATCTATATCCCGTTTCTCGTGATAGACATGATAGTTGCTTCAATTCTGATGTCCATGGGGATGATGATGCTGCCGCCCGTTATTATATCTATGCCATTTAAGCTGTTACTTTTTGTTTTGGTGGATGGTTGGGCACTCGTTGTTGGCTCTCTGATTAAGAGTTTTTCATAGTTCAAAGGAGGCTTTATTATGACCCCTGACATGGCTATTAATATCTGTAGAAAGGCTGTCCAAACAGCGCTGTTAGGTGCGGCACCCATGTTACTTGCCGGTCTGATTGTTGGACTTCTTATCTCAATTTTCCAGGCTGCAACCCAAATTAATGAACAGACCATGACATTTGTCCCGAAAATCGTAGCGGTTTTTATTACCCTGTTGATTTTTGCTCCCTGGCTGATACGTCTGATCACAACCTTTACGACCGGCATCTTTGAGACGCTCTCAACTTTATAGATGGAATGGAAATTCAACTCATCCCCATCGCCCAGTTTCAGGCGTTTCTGATCTGTACTTCCCGAGTTGCCGGATTTATCGGTGCGATGCCTGTATTTTCAGGACCTCAAGCCCCCGCACGCATTAAAGCAGGGTTGATTTTTGCGGTTTCATTTATCCTTTTCCCTATTACCAGAGAATTAATTCCTGTCATCGAATTTTCAATTCTATCGCTTTTGATCTTTCTCGCCGGTGAAGTCCTAATCGGTATGTTAATTGGCCTGATTGGCAGGTTGGTTTTTACTGCTGTTGAGTTTGGGGGGACCGTTATTGGTTTTCAAATGGGCTTTGCTGCTGCGAACGTCTTCGATCCACAAAACCAAAGACAGATCTCGCTGGTCTCGCAGTTCCAGAATGTTTTCGCCATTTTTATCTTTCTGGCTATTGGTGGCCATCATCTCTTCATCCACAGTGCGATCGAGTCTTTCACCGTGCTTCCTCCCGGAGGGATTAATCTTTCTGGCCAGGCGGTTCCATATCTCCTAGAATTATCTGGTAGAATATTCAGCCTTGGGGTGCAGTTTAGTGCACCTGTACTTGCCGTCTTATTACTTTCTGGTCTCATTCTCGGTATTCTTGCTCGTACGTTTCCCCAGGGAAATGTATTTTTGCTTTCTTTTCCACTTAATATCGGAATTTCGTTTACTGTCATTGGATTGACACTCAACCTGGTTTACATTACGCTTCGTCGGGAATTTGACGACCTTTCCAACCGATTTTTATACATACTCCATTTCCTTAATCCCTGAAAAATCTGCTTTTCTGTAATTATTTCGTTCTTCATTTATTCAGGTCCATTTCTTGCAAAATTTGGTTAGGACCATTGTATTAACATACGACAGGTATTGATATGGCAGAAGAAACTCCCTCAGGTGGGGAACGAACAGAAGCGCCGTCGGCGAAACGAAGAGCTGATTTTCGTGATAAAGGGCAGGTTGCGCAATCAAAAGAAATCAACACGGCTGCCTTGATGACCATCACGCTGCTGTTCTGGTTCTTTTATATGCCGTACTTTTTCAAAGGTATAACCGAGCTTATTGCATCGATTTGGAATGCCAGTGGTCAGTATACGGTCTCTACCCCGGCCCTGGTGAACTTAACTGCTTTTATCCTGGAAAATCTTGGTAAATTACTTGCACCTCTTTTTATCACCGTTCTGGTCGTTGGCTTTTTTTCCAGTGTTTTTCAATTTGGCTGGTTGTTTACGGCCAAACCACTTGAGCCCGATTTATCAAAATTCGACCCGATCAAAGGTATCGGTAGAATGTTCTCCAAGAGATCACTGGTTGAACTCCTAAAATCATTGTTCAAGGTGATACTTATTGCCTGGATTGCCTACTCCACTGTTTTATCACGACTTGAGGAGGCTTTGATACTCATTGATACAAGTGCTATTACCACACTGGTATTTCTGGGTAAAACCGCTGCCCTGATCTTGGCAAAAGTATGCGCTCTTCTCATTGTTCTCGCCGTTTTTGATTTCATGTTTGTCAAATGGGAGATGGAAGAGAAAATGAAAATGACCAAACAGGAAGTCAAGGAAGAGTACAAAGAAACGGAAGGCGACCCTTACATCAAATCACAGATTCGTTCAATCCAGCAGGAAATGGCACGCCGTAGAATGATGGCTGAGGTACCTGAAGCAGATGTGGTTATTACGAACCCTACTCATCTTTCGATTGCTGTTAAGTATGACAGTGATGACATGGAAGCACCACAGGTGGTTGCGAAAGGTGCTGAACTGGTAGCCCTGAAAATAAGAGAGATTGCGAAAGAACATGATATCCCGATTATGGAAAATCCTCCGGTTGCCCGATTACTCTTTAAGATCGAACTTGGGGCAACCATACCCGAATCACTATTCAAAGCAGTGGCTGAGATCTTAGCCCACGTTTATTCGCTGAAAGGAACAAGAAGGTAATGGAAGCAACTACCGTAAGAGAAACATTAACCAGATTAAACTGGCGTGAACTCCTCAAACGCAGTGATGTAATAGCATCTTTAGGGTTGGTCGCAATCCTGATGATCATGATCATCCCCCTACCCTCAATTATTCTGGATCTGTTTCTCTCGTTGAATATCACACTTGCATTGTTGATTCTCGTCATTAGCCTCTATACCGTCAAAGCCATTGAGTTTTCAATATTTCCCTCAATTCTTCTGACCACTACACTTTTTCGGCTTGCCTTGAATGTTGCCTCCACCCGGTTGATTCTGATTAATGGTGATCAGGGACCGGATGCCGCAGGCACGGTCATCCAGTCATTCGGGCAGTTTGTTGTTGGCGGAAATTATGTGGTCGGTATCGTCATCTTTGTCATTCTTGTTTTGATTAATTTCCTGGTCATCGTAAAAGGTGCAGGACGTGTGGCTGAAGTCGCAGCACGTTTTACCCTGGATGGTATGCCCGGCAAGCAGATGGCTATCGATGCTGACCTTAACGCTGGTCTGATCGATGAGAATGAAGCAAGAAAACGAAGAGAAGAGATATCTGATGAGGCTGCCTTCCATGGTGCTATGGATGGTGCTTCAAAATTCGTGAAGGGTGATGCGATTGCCGCCATTATCATCACGCTGATCAATATCGGTGCAGGGTTTGTTATTGGTGTTCTGCAGAAAGGGATGCCAATGGCTGAGGCTGCGCAAACATATACGATTCTGACGGTAGGTGACGGTCTTGTCGGGCAGATTCCTGCTTTGATTATCTCCACCGCTGCAGGTCTTCTCGTTACCAGGTCAACCGGCGAGAAGGATTTCGGTACCGACCTGAAGGCACAGTTTACCGTACACACCATTGCGATCTGGGTTGTCTCTTTTATTCTCTTTATCTTTGCGATGATTCCCGGACTACCCTTCCTGCCTTTTCTTACCCTGTCTATTTCACTTGCGGTACTGGGTTACTATCTGGACAAAGCAAAACGCACGAAAATTGAGGAAGACCCAGATGAGATAGAAGAGCCCATCGTCAGACACGAAGAAAATTACGAAGAAATGCTGAATGTTGATCTTCTGGAACTAGAGGTCGGATATGGTCTGATTCCCTTCGTTGATTCATCCCAGGATGGAGAGCTGCTCACTCGTATTCAATCTATCCGAAAACAGTTTGCAGTGAACAATGGATTTATCGTACCGCCCATTCACATCAAGGATAATTTACAACTCAATCCTAATCAGTACACAATTGCTCTAAAAGGCGTACTGGTTGCAGAAACCGAGATGATGCCCGGACACTTCATGGCAATGGATCCCGGAATCGTAACGGAAACAATTAAAGGAATACCAACCAAAGAACCCGCCTTTGGCCTTGATGCCTTATGGATTACAGAAGATAAGAAAGAACGGGCTCAAATGGCTGGTTATACGGTGGTTGACTGCACGACGGTGATGGCAACACATATCAGTGAAATTATCAAGCAACATGCCCATGAAATGATTGGCCGGCAGGAAGTTCAAAATCTGCTGGACAACCTTCACAAAACCTATCCGAAACTGGTTGAAGAAATCGTACCCAGTATCGTCTCACTCGGTACCATCATGCGTGTGCTGCAGAACCTGTTAAGTGAAGGTATTTCAATACGAGATCTGCGGACTATTTTGGAAACCATGGCAGACTGGGCGACCACTACACAGGATCCTGAAATTTTAACTGAATATGTCAGACACGCACTTTCAAGGACCATCAGCACTGACCTAACCTATGAAGGAACGATTCCATTGATCACGCTTTCAAAACCGGTAGAAGAGGCAGTTCAAAACGCAGTCCAGCACAAGGAGACCGGTAGTTTCCTGGCAATCGACCCGTCAATCGCCCAAAAAATTCTCGATTCAATTGGTCAGGCTATTCCCCTTTTTCAGGGTGGACAAAAACCGGTGCTTCTTGCGGCTCCACAAATAAGACCCCATGTCAGGAAACTGACTGAGAGATATTATCCTGGTCTGGCAATCATTTCACACAATGAAATATTGCCGACTATTAAAGTTCAATCATTAGGAACAGTGACGCTCGATGCAAGTTAAAGTCTTTGAAGCATACGATATGGCAAGCGGATTGCGAAAGGTCAGAAAAGAACTCGGACCTGATGCGCTAATTCTCTCAACCAGGACCTTGAAAAACAGCCGACTCGGCATTCTCGGTAAATCAATGTTTGAGATAACCGCAGCCATTGATGATACGTTGTCAGGCCAGAGTGATATGCAAAAGGATGAGGCATTGTGTGGTACCATGCAACCCGCAACCTACAATAGAGGGGGCATCAAAGTTGGCCAGAACCTTGAGAACCCCATTGGCTTATCCCTCAAAACAGCCACAGACTTGCCACAGGGCGAGATTGAAGAATTAAAAAATCTGGTTAAGACCCTTGCCGGCGAGGTGTCGGAGCTAAAAAAACACCCAACGCACATTACGACAGCGCCAGCCCGAGCTCAATCATTTGTCAGTCCGGTTCAAACCACGGAACAAGACGATTTTATAACAAATTTTCTTATTGAAAATGAAGTATCACTAAAAATCGCACAGAAAATCTCAGGATACGCGCGTGAGTCGCTTACTTATGCTGACCTTAATGATGCAGCAAAGGTTTTTCAGTTTTTAAAAACAACTCTGGCAGATTTGATTTCAGTCGCTCCACCTGATTTTTCCTTTCCTGATTCAACGAAAAGAATTGCACTGGTCGGCCCCACTGGCGTCGGTAAAACCACAACACTTGCCAAAATTGCCGCACAATATATCAGCAGGTATGGTAATTCCATTGGGTTTATAACGATTGACACCTACCGTATTGCCGCAATTGAGCAGTTGAAGGTGTACGGTGAAATCATGCGTATTCCGGTCGAAGTAGTCCTCTCTCCAGGGCAATTTACAGAATCAATTAAAAAGTTTGAGGACAAAAAACTTCTGCTGATCGATACCGCAGGTCGGAGCCATAAGGATAACCTGAGTATTGACGAACTCGGTTCATTTTTCAATCCTGAGCTCGAAGTTGAAAAACACCTTGTGTTATCTGCGGTGACAAGAGAAACTGAACTAATGGACATTTTGACACGGTTCGGTCGCATTGGCATAGACAAAACTATATTTACAAAAATTGACGAATGTACAAAGTTAGGTTCAATAATCAACACACAAATGATGAATCCGATGCCGCTATCCTATATCACCAATGGGCAGCGCGTTCCGGAAGATATCATCGAACCGGATAAAAACAGCGTACCGAAACTGCTTATTCCAGAAGAAGCGTAATAGTAAAAGAGTAAAACCATGACCAGCAAACCAGATCAGGCAGAAACATTACGAAATCTGAACCATGAGAGCCAGGTCGTTGCCTTTGATGACGAGCAAACCGTTACCAGTGTCTATGCCATTACCAGTGGCAAAGGTGGTGTTGGTAAAACAGCGGTTGTTTCGAATCTGGCTGCAACGCTTGCCAAAGCAGGGAAAAGAGTCTTGATTCTCGATGCAGATCTTGGCTTGGCCAATATTGATGTCGTATTTGGTTTAACACCTACTTATAACATGAATCACTTTTTTTCAGGTGAGCAGGAGCTTGATGCGATCATGGTTGATGGCCCCCACGGTATAAAAATCCTACCTGCGGGTTCTGGCATTCAGAATTTTATACGGTTGGACGCGAACCATAAGCTGCGACTCCTGGAAGGACTCGATTCAATGCACACAAGTTTTGATTTTGTGTTGATTGATACTGAGGCCGGAATTTCAGAAAACGTTACCTATTTCAATACTGCCGCCCAGGAAATTCTGCTGGTTACCACTCCAGAACCAACCGCCATCACCGATGCATATGCCTTGATGAAGCTGCTTTCGACACAATTTCATGAAAAACACTTCAACCTGATAGTCAACATGGTCCAGAATGAGAATGAAGCACTGGATGTGTACCGAAAAATCACCATGGTTTCGAATCGTTACCTTGATGTTTCCATTGATTATCTTGGCTCAATCCCGGCTGATCGACAAATGAATGAGTCGATCAGAAAGCAAAAGGTTATTGTAGATCTCTATCCGACTTCAAAGATTGCCACTGCCTTTAGCGGTCTCAGTGGCAGAATAACTTCAGATGTTCAGCCATCTGAGCCGAAAGGAAATATCCAGTTTTTTTGGAAAAAATTACTTAAACTTGGCTAAGTTGATCAATCATGATTTACAACCAGATGCCTCAAAAGGAAGATAAAAGCAAGCTTATCACCGATAATCTCTATCTTGTAGATATTCTTGTTGGCAGAATGGTTACCCAGGTTCCATCTTTCATGAATCAGGATGACATGAAAAGTGCCGGCATGCTCGGCCTTATCGATGCGGCAAACAAATATGATGCCTCAAAGAATATATTATTTAAAACGTTTGCCGAATATCGGATCCGAGGAGCAATCCTGGATGAGATGAGGAAACTTGATTGGTTCTCACGATCTCTGCGCGACAAACAGACCAAAATTGGTAAAACAATTGCTGATCTTGAAGCTAAATTGGGTCGCGATCCAGAGGAGCATGAAATAGCTTCAGCCATGGATCTTTCACTGGACCAATACCAGAGACTGCTGGGTGAAGTGAGTCATTTAGGGTGTGTCAGCTTGAATGAAACGCTGGATAACTCCCGAGAAGGAAGAACCTTCCTTGAAACACTTGCTGAAGAGCGGGAGGAAGCCTATCCGGTTGATAATCTGGAGAGTGCTGAACTGACAAAAGTTATCGCTGGGATTCTCGATGAACTTTCTGAAAAAGAACGTATTGTGGTTTCACTTTATTATTATGAGGAACTCACACAAAAGGAAATCGCTGAAGTACTTGACGTCTCAGAAGGACGTGTTTCTCAGTTGCATAGTCAGGCGCTTATCAAACTCAAAACGAAAATGCAGCTTCGACTTCACTCGTAAACCAGAGAGGTAAAGCGAATGATTTATCCTGAACTTTTACTTCTGATTTCATGTTTCATGGTCGTCACTTCACTCTGGATTGCGGTTGATCGAAGAAGGAAACTCAGCCGACTTACCGCCAAGCACAACAGAATTTCTCAAGAATTCTCAATTATGGAGGAACACTACCAGGAACTCAAAGCATCACTAGACAATGAAAAGGAATTTCAGAAAGATCTACAAAAAGCTGAGGTAACCACCAAACTTCAAATACCTAGAATCAAGTATCTTGAGGAAGGCAACGATTCCACTGACGCACCAGAAAGATACAAATATATCAAAGAGTTACTTGCTCATGATTTTGACAGCAACAAACTTTCTTCTCTGCTGTGTATTTCGACCAGAGAAGCTGACCAGCTTATCGCCCTGTCTCGGATAGCAAACAGTGAATAATACAGTAAATTCCAGTTCATTAAACGATTAATCTATAAAGAATTAACAGCATCACACCGATATACTAATTACAGAACAGACACATTCACATTATCTGGAAGTTAACGATTATGGTTTCAGGAAAATACAGTGCATTAGCAGGAGCCATCTCACGAGAACAGTCCCTGGCGAACATCTCGAACAATTTGGCAAATGTAACGACTACTGGCTACAAAAAGATGATCATGAGTTTTGAATCGATGCTCCAGGGTGAAAATCAAATTCAAGATGCCCGGGGTATTAATTATTCTCGGGTAAGTAAATCGATCACCGATTTTTCATCAGGCCCGATGAAAGAAACAGGCAACGAGATGGACCTGGCAATCCACGGTTCTGGTTTTTTCAAAGTACTTGGCCCCGAAGGCCCGCTTTACACGAGAAGTGGTGCTTTTACGGTCGATCAGGAAGGTACACTGAAAACCTCAGACGGTTATTCAGTGTTAGATGATGGCAATATACCGGTCCAGATACCCCCTGGTGGAAACGCTCGGATATCGATTAATGCCCTTGGGGTTATCTCAACGCTGGACACCCAGGGCAACCGTGAAGAAGTGGGTCGACTCGGTATTGTCAGCTTCGAAGATCCCAATACGCTCACAAGGCGGGATAACACGACGTTTATAGCCGGCCAGGGAAGCGTAGAGCAATTAGTTGATGAGCCACAGGTGGTTTCAGGTCATCTGGAACTTGGCAATGTAAATATGATTGAGGAAATGGCTAACATGATCCAGGGTCAGCGCCTTTATGAAACTTATCATAAAGTGCTCAAGGGCTATTCCGCGGTCGGTGAAAAGCAGGAAGATCTTGGAACCCTTTCCTAACTCAATGATGCACCTTTTAAAGGAATAAATAGTTATGTTACGATCTCTTTGGACCGGTACGACCGGCATGAACGCACAGCAGCTGAGCATGGATGTTTTATCCAACAACCTGGCCAACGTTAGTACCACAGGGTTTAAGAAATCCACAACTGAGTTCAAGGATTTACTTTACGAAATCATCAAGGTACCGGGGTCTCAGACCTCAGCGGATACCGAGTCCCCTACCGGCATTCAGGTTGGTATTGGGGTAAGACCCGCAGCAGTGACAAAAATATTCACCCAGGGTGATTTGATCGGTACTGAAAATGAACTCGATGTGGCGATTGACGGCTCAGGACTATTTGAAGTAGAGCTTCCAAACGGTAACAGTGCCTATACGAGAGCGGGAAACTTCAAACTTGATGGAACCGGGCAGATAACCACAGCCAATGGTTACGCGGTTCTTCCTGCGATCACAATTCCAGATGGATCTCGTGATATTACAATCAGCGAAACCGGAGTGGTCAGCGCGGTGCTTGCCGGTGAAACGGAGAGCACCGAAGTTGGTAATATGGAACTCACAACATTTACCAATTATCAGGGCCTCAGAGCCCTTGGCGACAATCTGTTTCAAGAAACCGCGGCCTCGGGAGCGGCAACCCCAGGAACACCAGGAGATGATGGATACGGCGTATTGATACAAACGTATCTTGAGGGATCCAATGTAAATATCGTCTCCGAAATGGCATTAATGATCACAACCCAACGCGCCTACGAAATCAACTCGAACTCGATTAAGAGCTCAGATGAAATGATGCAGTCAACGGTGAATTTGGTTTAATATGAGGTACTTACTACTCTCTATAGTACTTATCGTACTCTCCGCAGACTCGGTTTGCGGGTACGAAATCACTTTTTTCGAAAAAGTTGAAGTAGAATCTTCAGAGTTGTCTCTGGGCGATATTGTTTCATTTCATGGCGACCATGAGACCACCAACGCCCTGAAAATTCACAAGATAGGAGCGGCACCAGCTCCAGGTAAAACTATTTCTGTAGATGCCAGAAGAATCATTAGAGAAGTTCACCGAACGTTCGACGATCTGCCGGAAATTAATTGGACCGGTCACGCTACGGTTACCGTTTACAGGAAAGGCAACAGAATCACCGGCTCAGAAATTGATCAGCTTCTAACTGACTACTTGAAAAGAAACAATGATAAATTCCGTGGGGCACAGGTGAAACACACCATTGAATCTCTTCCTGCTCCATTTTATCTACCGACCGGGACCTTTGAATGTGACATAATCCCAGCAAATCCACAAATTATCGGTTCTAAACGAGTATCTCTGATTTTCAAAGTAGACGGCAAGGTGATTAAAAACCTTTCAATTCATTGTCGAATTGAGGCCTATGCGAAGGTGGTAGTGGCACGGAATCGTATAAAATACGGAACGATATTAAATCC
>QZLB01000082.1 GCA_004796425.1 Desulfobulbaceae bacterium
CGTTTTTCCTGGTGTAGTTTGACGATTTTCTCTTCAATGGTGTTTTTGCATACCAGGCGATAGATAGTCACCGGTCGGGTTTGGCCAATACGATGGGCCCTGTCCGATGCCTGATCTTCGATTGCCGGATTCCACCAGGGATCCATGTGAATCACATAGTCAGCAGCGGTCAGGTTCAGGCCGAGTCCGCCAGCCTTGAGGCTGATCAGGAAAAGATCGCCTTCCCCAGATTGAAAGCGTTCAACCCGCTCCTTCCTTTGCTTACTACTGGTACTGCCATCGAGGTACTGGTACGAAATACGCTCGTTGTCGAGGTATTCCCTGATGATATTAAGGTGGCCAATGAATTGACTGAAGACCAACGCTTTGTGATTACTGGCAATCAGTTCAGTGATAATAGAGGAGAAAATCTCCAGTTTGGAACTGGGAATTCGGGTTTCTTCGGCAATCAGACGGGGGTTGCAGCATGCCTGCCTGAGTTTCATGATTTCTGTGAGGATCTGCAGATGACGTCCCTGACCATCGGGAGCCCGCTCCAGTATTTCCAGGGCGTTTTGACGCAAGGCCTCGTAAAAATGCGTCTCCTCGGGACTCATGGCTACATCCAGGGTCACCTCAGTACGAGGGGGCAACTCTTCCAGAACCTGGGATTTAATGCGCCTGAGAATAAATGGGCGAATCAGTTTCTTCAGCTTCAACCGGGCGTCCCGGTTGTTATAGCGTTCGATGGGGATGGCAAACTTCTCATTAAACTGGTGATGTGAGCCGAGGAGCCCGGGGTTAATGAAATTGAACAGATTCCACAACTCACCAAGGTGATTCTCGATGGGTGTCCCGGTTGTAATGATCCTGAATGCACCATTTAAAGACATTGCCGCCTGGGATCGCTTGGTTGCAGCGTTCTTGATGGCTTGTGCCTCATCGAGAATGATGGTTTGCCATTGGACTTTGGAGAGCGGTTCAACCTCCTGTTGCAGAAGGGTGTAGGTGGTGATCATCAGATCAAACTTGGTTAATGATTCGACCGTAGCTGCCCGGTCTTTTCCCTGGAGTTGCTTGATATTAAGGGTCGGAGTAAAACGACTGACTTCAGTGAACCAGTTGGTCGACACCGATGTTGGCGCCACAACCAGGGACGGACCCTGGTGCGCCCGGCTGAGGATAATAGCCAGAGACTGCAATGTTTTGCCTAAACCCATATCATCGGCGAGACAACCGCCAACACCCCAGTGTGCAAGACGGGCCAGCCAGTTATATCCTTCCCGTTGATAATCTCTAAGTTCGGCCCGCAAGGTTGAAGGGAGCTCAGGGGTAACAGATTGAGATTCTTTGATTTTGTCGAGCTGTTCCTGCCAGCCATTGTCTACTGAGGTTACCGCTTTATTGGATAGTTCCTCAAGTGGCAGGGCGGCGAGTGGGTGGATCACTATTTCCTGTTGGTCGTTTACTTGCTGGTCTTGAGCGTAGGTATTTATTTCCTCCAATTTTTTCCTGAATTCCTGGGTCAGGGCAATAAACTGGCCATTGTCAATTTGAATGAATCTGCCCGGCGAGTTTTCCACCCGGGCAAGCAGTTCTTTGAGGTCAATCACCCGCTCCTGATCGAGAACCAACTCGCCACTCAAGCCGAACCAATTTTGCCGGTTTGTACGTATTTTCAGGTTCAGATTTTTAAAGCTGGGTTTATGGGTGACGGCAAGTTTTTCTCCTTCCGGCCATTCGATAATGACTTTGTCACTGATTTCCTGGAGTTCCATCAGTGCCTGGAGGCAATCATCCGGTTCCTGGAGGTGCCATTCCCGATCATTCTCCTGTTCCATATCAATGGCCAGGTCAAGAATGGGGCAGAGCTCTTCAATGTCGCGGGCTTTTTGCTCTTCCTCGGATAGGTTCCTTCTGGTTTGAAGTCGTTGGCCATTTACTTCGGCCATAATGTTTTCGACCCCTTGTCCCGGTTTCAGGTAATGCGTTCCTTCTTTGAAAGGTTTTACAAACATTTCCAGCCGAAACCCAGAACCGTAGGGCAGCATGTGCATGTAAATGGTCGAGTCGGCTTCAACACCGGTGATGTCCTGGCTCAAATATGCTTCTTGGTCGCCGGCAATCGCTGAATGTACGGTCATAAATGATGAGATATTACCGATGGCAGTAAGGACCTGTTCACTTGCTTCAATGGGGACGGTAAGACCGTCTCTGCCGGTAATCTGCGCAATTCTGCGGTGATTATCATCGATTTTAATTACTTTGAAACGGGTTGGCGTTTCTTGTATCAAGGCCACGTTTTCATCACTTATCGGCAAGGAAAATCGGACATGGAGTTTTTCACTACTCTCCTCCACCAGCAACTCGGGTTCACCCGAGATGAATTCAACCGGAGTGTTTGGTGAAGAGGCGAGAAAGAGCAAGGGATGGCCGACTAATGCGGGCAGCAGTTTTTCGTTGTGGAGAGAAAATTGGGGAAGCGAATCCTTGGTTTGTCTTTTGGTGATTGCCAGACAGATCTTTCGGTCCTGAAGGCTCAGGTAATTCAGCTTTGTTGGTCCATGGAGTCGGGAAAGGGCAACCGGCCGCCCCTTGCTCCAGGTACCATCAGCAGAACGTTTCTGTTCTCGCGGATTGACGTGGAGGTTTTGTTTATCATAGCCAACAAGCCAGATCAGTCTGGTATCCTGGCCAGGTGAATCCTGGAGGGCGTCCGCTGAAATATTGATCAGCGCCTGCAGACTCCGCTTCCATGGCTCTTCAGGTTCAAAGGTGTTGAGTAATGTTTTGAACACGTGCTTTTCAGTCGTCTCTTCAAGTGTTGCTTGATAGGGCGCTGGATGTGGGCTGATTTTGGCGAGAATTTCAGCAAATGCACCACTATAAAAATGATACCCATTGTCCAGTGCACGCTGGTAGAAATTTCTGAGCTCAGACTCTGCGTCGGGTAGTATTGAGGCATCGAGCCAATACTGGCAGAGACTTGCAAAGAGGAGGGTGAGCGCCGTTGACGGGCGTCCCTCTGGAACGGTGATACTATTGATGGATTGATTGTAGTCAGTTTGGCGGCTGATTACCTCAGACAAGAATTCGTAGGCGGTCGCTTCTTCACTCCCGCCAAAGAGGGTCAGGGCTATGCTGATCTGTTGCTGGCTGGCTTGCAGGCTCGACTCACCACCACTCTTAATTATAGAGAGGATATGAAACAACCCTTGCAGTCCGAAAAACGCGCAATCACGAGTCGCGTTGATCTGACGCAACTTCTCGATATCATCGTTGAATAACGTTAAAGATTTCGGGTAGTCACCTTCCAGATAGGCAATGGTGCCGGCAGAACCGGTGGCGGTAAACGCATCCTTATAGGTCGCAATCAGTTCACGGGCCGGGGCCAATTCTCCCGCAATGATGAAATGATTGAGAAGCAGGCGAAGAAACGGCAGTTTCTCATCTTCATCGAGGTCGGCCAATTCCTGATCATCTGTCAGATAATCGATCACCGGCTGAAACCGGTCGAGCTGGGCTAAACTGTGCTTGAATATGTGGGTTAGCAGAAAAAACTGAAACGATGGCGGAAGCGTCCGGAACCAAGATCGGTTAAATGGTGAGGTGGTAACCTGAACGGGGGGTGGCAGTGGGGTCAGGAGGTCCTTGCACTGGGAATCGAGAAATACTAAGGCATCATCGATCAGGGAAAAATCCTGACTATATATCCCAATTCTCATCTGCCGCATTGCGCGCCAGCACCGGGTTGTCCACTTGCCGTAAAAATAGGAAACCGGGGCCTCCTTCTGGACAATTTGGGCAAAATCGTTGAACTGGCCGGACAGTACAGCTTCCCGACTGAGAAACTCGACGATTTCTTCACTGCATTGACGGTTTTCGGCAACCAAACCAAGGTCCTGAAACTTGGTAAGATAATGATTGATTCCGGCAGTGGTTGGTCGATTCCCTCGTGGTCCGGTGAGCTCGAGTTTTCTGAGACAACTTACGACGAGCGTGGTATGGGCAGGCTCATAGATGATTGACAGCAGTTGAAGGAGCGTTTGCTCGAAATGGTTCAGGTTACGGTAAATTTCAGTTTTCTCTTCAATGCCGAGCATAATCAGATGACAAAATAATAATAATTCTCACTGCTTTAATTGAAATAAGATGTTTTCTCCAGGGACCGCAGGCCGAACCGTCACTATATCATTGTCCACAACTGATATAAACGAAAAAATGAGCTTGTTTCGATGATTGATTCGATTCAAATGATTGACGACAAAATATAGTTTCGTGTAACCTGCGGTTGTCAACTACTCTTATGTTGTTTACAGGAGGCACATTGTGGCGGTATACCATTACATATTTCTTCCGGTAACCAGAGAGCCGGGAGCAGCACTCGGTGACCAGCAACGTTTACTGACCGAATTCAGTGCGGAGAAGGGGCTGCAATCCCCCGAACTGTTTGTAGAACAGAATGTCTCAGCACGAAAGCCACTGGGGCAACGACCTGTTGGTGAGCAAATTCTTGCCAAGCTTAAACCAGGAGACGTGATGGTCTGTGCCCGGGTCAAGTGGCTCTTTGCAAACGGTCGTGATGCTGCGGCACTGATTGATGAACTCAAACGAAAAGGGGTTTCGCTCTATGGTGTCGATTTACAGGAAAACCTGACCATGCCGGGTGAGCGGAAATTGATTGTCTCTGAAGGTAATGCTGAGTTGATTCAACGCTTGGTGAAGATTTTTGCAGAATTTGAGACATCCAGCCATGGCGACGCGATTAAAGCCACCAAGCGGGTAAAAAAGCGGCAGGGGAAATATCTTGGCGGTCCGGTACCTTTTGGCTGGAAGATTGATGAGCAGGGGTTTTTCATCAAAGATCAGCAGCAGCAGATGATTATTGAAGAGATCAAAGTGTTGCGGGATGATCGATGGTCATATCGGGATATCTCGAAAAAGCTGCGGGAAAATCATGGGATCTCACTCTCCCATGAAGGTATTCGAAGAATCCTGACTGGAGATCGGCAGAAAAAGCACCTCTTGGATCGTCGCTCAACGAGCTGATAACCGGTATAAAATAATGGTTATCAGCTTTGTCTACATGTTTTCCAGACTTTGATGAATACGGATTTCAGCAACTGAGCGTTGGGAGTTCATCCATGCATCGAGTAACTGCTGCCGTTTAAACTGCTCAAGCATTGCCCGGTACTGAGTCCGTTCCTGCTCGGTAATTTCCGTTTCAGGCTTTTGTCGCTCTATGAAACGATAGACATACAGATCGTTCTCAACGAGCCCGGGTTCGGCTGAAACAGGATCGGCTTTAGTTAGAGCGAATACCTTGGTTACCAGAGATTGTGGGAAAGCAGTGTCACTCTGGGCTGCTGTTTTTGAGAGTGGTCCGGAGGTCTCAGCACGAAAGCCCTGCTCGGAAACAACCGTCTCGAATGCACCTTCATTTTGCTTGAGCGTTTCGATCAACTGGTTTGCGGCAAGTTTTGCCTGCTCTTTTGCTTTCTCAAACCGGTAGTCCTTTTCCGCCTGTTCCTTCACCTGATCAAGTGGCGGTATTTCCGGTTCCTGGATATCGGTAGCAGATAAAATAGCGTATCCCGCTTCGGTTTCTATAATGGAAGAAAGCTCACCCTTGTTGAGGCCAAATGCGGTATCGAGGAATTGAGGAGTATTGGTAATACCCTCAGGGGCTGAGTTTCGATCAAAAAAATCACTTACCACCGGTGGGACATTGGGGCTTGCCTGAATATAGTTCTCAAGACTTCCACCACCGATAATTTCCTCATATGCTTTATTAGCCATTTGAAAAGCGAGCGGTTTTGCTTTTTCCAACCGAAGAGTGGTGCGGATCTCCTCCCGTACCTCGTTCAGGGTTTTGATGCTGGCAATTTTGATATCTTCCAGCTTGATAATATGGAAGCCAAATTGAGTTTCAACAATATCGCTGATCTCGCCCGGCCTCATAGCGAAGACGGCATCGTTGAACGGACCAACCATCTGGCCCTGGCCAAAGTAGCCAAGATCACCACCCGTGGGTGCTGAAGGGCCTTCTGAGAATTCCTGAGCAAGGGTGGCAAAGTCTTCACCAGCGCGTGCTTTTTCAAGAATTTCATTGGCCTTTTTCAGCTTCAGGTCCCGGTATTCGGTTGGGCTGGAATCTTCAAAAGTTATCAGGATGTGACGGGCTCGTCTTTTTTCAGGGAGTTGGTAATTCGCCAGCTGTTCCTGGTAATAGGTTTCGATGTCTGTTTCATCGATTTCGATTTTGTCTCCGATCGATTTGTAATCATAGGGTAAATAGGTGAGTTTTACCTTTGGTGCGCTCTTGTATCGTTCCCCGGCAGTCTCATACCATTGTTCCAGATCTGCAGGTTCAATCTGAATTGTTTCAAGGTAGGTATCAGGTGAAATTTTCACATAAGATACCGAGACGGTTTCTTTCTCAAGTTTATACAGTGTTTCAATCTCAAAATCGGTAACGGCCACATTGAAGGTGGCGATGGTATCGGTCACCTTGGCAGCGAGCAGGTCTAATTTCATCGACTGCTCAAACTTCTGGGGGGATAATCTATTTGCCGCAAGCACTTCCTTGTATCGCTGCAGATTGAACGTTTCGTTGTCCTGAAACTGTACCATCTGTTCGATGTTTTTTTGAACCTCGTGTGCACTGACCGCCATGCCAAGTTCAGCCCCACCCTGTCGCAATAGCGCACTCTGGGTGAGTTGATTTATAACCTGGTCTTTGATATTGAGGCTTTCTGCCAGCCCCTGGGGCAGGGTACCGCCAAACTGCTGGGCGATATTCGAGTATGTCCGGTCATAGGTTTCCTGGAATTGCTGAAAGGATATTTCCTCTCCATTCACCAGGATTGCGGCATCCTGCCGGTTCATCATATTGGTGCCGACTCCCCAAAAGATGAAAACGAGGGCGATGATTACAACGATGGCCTGAATGACGATTGACTGTGCTTTATCTCTTAAAAACTTCAGCATGGTTTCTGCGTAGGATAAGGTGAACGTTTTGGGCCGATCCGGGTTGTTCCCAGCTCATCGGCATTAGTAATGAGTTATTGTCAGATACGAGATGGATTTACTCTGGATGCAGGTATCCTGCAAGCAAAATCGATCCCAGATATTGATCTGAGCACAAGCGGCCCAAAAGGTTCAGAAATTTTCGGGGAGGAGGGTAAAAAATGGTAAAAAAAAGTGCTTGAAAAGGCTCAAAAAAGTTTTGTTCAATTGCAAAAAACCAGAGTGATTTCCTTGGAATAACATAAAAAAATGGGCCGTGCATAAATGATTGCTCATTCACTTGACAAACCCTTTCCCCTATAGTATTAAGGCCTAGTTAGTTTATCGGTTGCTTATTATTATTACTGC
>QZLB01000076.1 GCA_004796425.1 Desulfobulbaceae bacterium
ACCACCAGCCCCTGTCTTTTTTCTGGTTCAAGTTTGGTTATTTCCATTTGTTCGATCAGCAATTGTATTTAATTATTGTTCTACTCTCTTCCTGTCAGTAACCGTATGCACCCATGACATTATTTCAATTCATTGCCTATATAAATTTGTCTCCATCACATCAGATCTGATTCTTCGGGCATGATGAGTTATAGTACGCCAACTAATTCCTTAAACAGAAATATTCGTTCCACAGGTTAAAGCTAGGAGTTAGAAACGAATAGAGATGATAGATTGGACCTTTATTAACGCTCCAATCTGCGACCCAACCTCTCAAACAACTGACGACTTTCATCTTCGGTAATCTGAACACCAAGCTCACCGACAACGATGTCCCTTAGTTGTTTGGAGCCACCGATTTTGGTGACCTGGTTCTCTGATTGAGACATTACCCAATACTCTAAATTGCGCAGTGACCGGGTCTCGTTCTCATGAATGAGCGATACAACCAGATTATTGACAAATGCTGCATCGGGGTGTTTGTGGGAGTAGAAATGCCCTAATTCACAGTCCGCCTGGCCATAGCGGCACCATTCGAATCGATAGAGAGAATAATATTCACCATCCTGTATCACCTGCATGTGATATTCGCCGGGCCGCACCTCTGCAATGCGATAATGTGTATCGCGATCATTTAATTCAACACCTGACAGCGGTACTGCGATCCTCGGGCCACGGGGCCCAAAGCCAACATCAAGTACGTATCGTTGCCCGTCAAACTCGACGATTGTAATCCGGTGGGTAAGTCCGGGATGAATGTCCTGGTTGTAAATGACCCTTGCCAGATAAAGCGTTGGTGAAAATCCCAGTTCTGACAGGATCTCATATAAAAGACCATTCTGCTCAAAACAATAGCCGCCCCGGCGTCGAACAACGATTCGCTGGTAGAGCGATTCAAAGTCGAGCGGCAAGTCATCGCCAAGTTGGCACCCGACGCTGCTGAAAGCAAAGGTAGCGACATGACGGGCAATAAGATTGTTGAGAAACAACAAGTCCAATGCCTGGTCACTCAGCCCAAGCGTTTCTAAATACGCATGAACCATTTCAGAACGTGCGGTCATCTTCTCAACACTCCTATTAATTGACCATGATCAGCCTGAGAGCTAACCCCACAAAAACCGATCCTGCGATCCAGTTAAGAACCTTCGTTGCCTTTTCAGACCGACCAAGCCAACTGCCAAAAGTTCCGGCAAGAAACGCGATCCCACCAAAGATCCATATCGTCGACAGGATAAAAAGCCCTCCTAAAAACAACATCTGCAAAACTATTGAACCACGAGCAGGATCTACAAACTGCGGCAGAAAAGCGAGAAAGAAAATGGACACTTTCGGGTTTGTCACATTCATTATCACCCCACGAAGATACAGTTTGCGAAAACTGAGCTTCTTCACGTGATGATTGGTTTCAGCTTTCCCACTTGCCTGAAATGACATCCAGGCAAGGTAGAGAAGATACGCGGCACCGATATATTTCAGAATCGTAAAAGCCATTTTTGAGGTCTGGAAAATCGCCGCAACCCCGAAGGTTACCGCAGCACTATGAACCAGCACCCCGGTGCACAAACCACTGGTCACGATTAAGCCGGCTTTCCTGCCATGCTGGGCAGATTGGGCTAAAACAAAGAGGTTATCCGGGCCCGGAGCAAGCGCCAGCACGACACAAGAGGTGAGAAACAGCGTAAAGGTCTCAATAGGCAACATTATGTTCTCTTTATTTACAGGAACACCTCAACTTATGGCAAGTCACAAGATCCATTACCTTCGATCTGGCAATATTTACGCTGGGCATAAGGAGTGGCGGCTTTTTGCCGTCGCCCTTAATGCCATTGTTGGCCAATTGTACGTTATTGTTATTTTGGAGTCACATCTTCAATCTCCTGCTCTTTTCTCTTATCCAGGGAAAAACGAACAATTCTTTCTGTGGAAAAATCAATTTTGTTCAGATCAACCATTCTGAGCTTACGATTATGCTGTGTGTGATAATAGAATTTGAGATTCCTTGTATCGGCAGCACTCGTCCAGATCGTAGAGCTTCTCATACCCTCCAGAAGTTTAGGATCAGCTTCATGATCTGAACCTTCAGCAGCGCCGAGAGGCA
>QZLB01000060.1 GCA_004796425.1 Desulfobulbaceae bacterium
TGAATTCATTTGTTGATATTGCCAAGAATACAAGCTTGGGGTTATTGTTTGGGGTTAGGGATAAAAAATAACTTTTTACAAATTTTTTACAAACTTTTATCTTTTTCTGACCTTTCATTTTGCATTTGGGAGTAGATTCATTACTATCTTAAATACAAATTGGAGAGAAAAATGAAAAAGGTAATTTCGCTGTTTATGCTGTTCCTGGTGTTGTCGTATATTCCTTCACATGCGCTTGTTGTGCATACCGGCAAACAGATACAACTTAATGTTGATACTGCTACTCCGGTAATGCTGTCGGAAACAAAGCAGACAGCTTTTATAAAGGTTTCGTTAACTGGTTTCGCGCAGGAGAAAGATGGTGTGCGTACTCCGGCAAATATCGCAATCGTGATTGATAAATCGGGTTCTATGGGTGGGCAGAAGATGCAGCAGGCGATTGAGGCCGCAGTAATGGCGGTTAATATTCTCGATGCCAACGATATTGTTTCTATTATTACCTATGATAATTCTGCTGAGGTGATAGTGCCTGCAACCAAGGTTTCCGATAAGGATTCTATTATCAGAAGAATCAGAAATATAAGGGCCAACGGCAGTACGGCTCTTTTTGCAGGGGTAAGCAAGGGTGCCGGCGAAGTACGAAAGTTTATCGAGAAGAACAGGGTGAACAGGGTGATTCTGCTTTCGGATGGGCAGGCTAACGTTGGACCAAGTACACCGACAGAATTGGGGCAGTTGGGTATTTCTCTTGCTAAAGAGCGTATAAGTGTAACCACTATAGGCTTAGGACTTGGTTATAACGAAGATCTTATGACTCAGCTTGCAGGTTACAGCGATGGTAATCACGCCTTTGTTGAAAATGCCAATGATCTGGTAAAGATTTTCAGATATGAATTTGGTGATGTAATGTCAGTGATTGCACAGGATGTTAACATAATTATTAACTGTTCTCCTAATGTTAGGCCGATAAGGGTATTGGGTAGAAAGGCGGATATTATCGGTAACAGAATTCATACCCGTATGAATCAGATGTATAGTGAGCAAGAGAAGTTTGTGCTGATCGAGGTTGAGGTGTTACCGGCAGCAGAAGGTACGTCATATGAATTAGCAGCGGTAGATGTATCTTATGAAAACCTGCGTTCCCATAAAAAAGATACAATTTCAGGAAATACAAAGATTGCCTTTTCCTCTTCCAGAGAAAAGATCAAGAAGTCAACCAATATTGCCGTGATGGAAAAGGCAGTGGAGCAAGTCGCTGCGGAGAATAATCGTCAGGCAATTCAATTGCGTGATAAAGGCCAGGTTCATGAGGCAAAGAAGGTTCTTAATCAGACTGCTGAATATTTGAAGGATAAAGCGAGTGCTTACAACTCAGATTCTATCAAAAAACTAGAGCAGGAAAACAGGCAGGATGCAGAAGAGATTGATGATGAGTCTCGGTGGAACACAAAGAGAAAAGACTTAAAGGCCAGAATATATAAGAGGTCAAAACAGCAGTCGTATTAAATGTGAAAAAATCAGAGGCGGATTTAATTCGCCTCTGAAATTATAAGGAAGAATGTTTTGCAAAAGAAAATAATAATAATCCTGCACATCATAGTTGTTATTCCGATATTATTGTTAGGTGGCGTGGGCGTGCGCATGGCGATTAACGAACGTGATATTGTAAAACATCAAACAGATTCACTTAACCTGTCACGTTTGGAAAAAGTTGAATCAGTAATAGACGGTTATTTCAGTAATCTTGAAAAACAGTATTTATCAGATTCGCTTAATATCTCGAAAGATCTGAAATCATTTCAGGAATACCTGCAAAAGGAACCTTTGATAAAAAATGGAATTATCTTTGATGTGAGTGGTAAAAGACTGTTTCCTAAAAGCGGGGATACTCTTTCGAAAAAGGAACGTGTGTTTATTGAAAAGGCCAGTATGTTCAGGGAGGAGAGACTTGCATCAGCCAAAAATGGAAAAGTTCATGCCCCTCGGCAAATATCCAAAATCAGCTCTTTTGAACAGAGGGTATATAAGAGTGATGAGAATAATGTTGTAGATAAATTCGGTTGGTACACATGGTATGCAGGAGCAGAACAGAACCATATCTTCTGGTGGCATTATGAAGGCAAAATTTTTGGAGTTGAAATTTTTCATGCGCGTCTGGTTTCCGATATTATTACCTTACTACCGGATGCCTCCGGCAGGGGTGGTCTATTGCAGAAAGAATTAAAACGCAGGCGTGAACCGAAACCAAACAGTTCACTGATAAAATTGAAAGATAACAATGACGATCTAATCTACCAGTGGGGAGTGTATCTTCCGGTGGACGATGAAAAATATTCGTCAGTGCTGACGTTAAGAAAACCTTTGGGTGGGTGGAAACTGGAATATTATTCAGAAGATGTGGATTTTAATCCGCTGTTTAATACATTTAATATAATAACCACACTTATTGTGGTTGGCGGTATTCTTGGAGGATTGGCATATTATCTATACAGGGAACACAGGCGCGAGATAATTCTTGGCAGACAACGCGTAAATTTTGTTAGTCAGGTTTCACATGAACTGAAAACCCCGCTTACGAATATCCGAATGTATGCTGAATTGCTGGGAGAGAAGATTGGTGACAATTTAATGGATAACGATATTGATACAGTCATGCAGGAGCAAAAGTATGTAGAAATTATATCCTCAGAAAGTCAGCGTCTTTCAAGACTTATTGCGAATATTCTTAACTTTTCCAAATCAGCAAAATCGGGTTTAAAGATACATAAACGAGAAGGTGAGATAGATACTGTTATTCAGACTGTTCTTTCAAAGTTTCAGGCTTCATTTGAGGCAAAAGAGTTTGCCTTCGATCTGCAGCTTGATGCGAAAAAAGAAGTTATGTTTGACCATGATGCTTTGGAACAGATACTTAATAACCTCTTTAGTAATGTGGAAAAATACGCTGCTGATGGTAAATACTTGCAGGTAAAAAGTGATCAGGGGCATGGCATAACTACCATAACTATTTTGGATAATGGGGTTGGAATTATTCTGTCGGAACAACAGAATATCTTCAAACCCTTTTATAGAATCAGCTCAAAATTGACAGATGGTGTTTCCGGAACCGGAATAGGTTTGGGCATTGCCAGAGAGCTTGCCATACTTCACGGTGGTGATCTGCAACTGGTTCCGACCGAATCAGGATCACTTTTCAGGCTCGATATTGAAACCCCGGACAAAGCATAGGTGGCGATAGAATGAAAATATTAATTGCAGAAGACGATAAATTTATCCGTGAAGGGCTGGAAGAGATTCTTAAATCTGAAGGCTATGAAACGGTAGCGGCTAATGATGGCAGTCAGGCAATAAGTCTGTTTGAGGAGTATCGACCGGATTTTGTTCTGTTAGACATAATGATGCCAGTGATAGATGGTTATGAAGTGTGCAGAAGAATTCGCAAAACGGATGATCAGATACCTGTGATTTTTATAAGCGCAAAATCCGAAGAGATCGACAAGGTCATTGGATTAGAGCTTGGAGCGGATGACTTCATTGTAAAACCTTTTGGAACAAGGGAGGTTATTGCCAGGATCAGAGCAATTACCCGCCGTTGTCTGGCAAGAGATAAAAATAGTAATATTCAAGAACAGTTTGAATTAAAGGATTTAACTGTTTCACCATCAGAGCTAAGAGCATACAGAGGTGAAATTGTTATTGAACTAAGCCTGCGCGACATCAATATATTACAACTGTTATATAAGAAAAATGGTACTGTTGTTGATAGAGATACAATATTCAATGAGTGTTGGGGTAGGGACTACTTTCCTAATAGCAGAACTTTGGATCAACATATATCAAAACTAAGAAAACTGATAGAGATTGACCCGAAAGACCCGCAGATAGTTAA
>QZLB01000279.1 GCA_004796425.1 Desulfobulbaceae bacterium
CTGGAATGGCGATCGCCTCCAACTGGATGTCGGCAGCTTCCTTTCTGGGTATGGCTGCAATCATGTATGGAAGTGGTTACCACGGTCTTGCCTACGTTGTTGGCTGGACTGGTGGCTACTGCCTGCTTCTGTTGCTGATGGCCTCTCAGATTAGAAGGTTTGGGAAGTATACAGCAACCGACTTTATCGGTGATCGTTACTACTCTTCCGGTATGCGGCTTTTCACTGCAATCATCGCGATTTTCATCTCGTTCTGTTATTGCGTTGGACAGTTTGGTGGTATCGGACTGATGTTTAAATGGATTCTGGGTATGGATTATTCCTGGTCGGTAATCATCGGCTCCTCAGTTGTTCTGGGATATGTAATTATCTCCGGTATGCTTGGGGTAACGAAAAATCAGATTGCCCAGTATATCATTCTGATTACCGCCTTTCTTATTCCAGCCTTTATCCTGACTTTTAAGTTTGATTATTTCTGGCTGATCCCTGAGTTGGGTTACGGACGTGTTGTCTCTGATATTGTTGCGGGTAAGTCAACACCGTTCATCAACTCTTTAGGCCACGCAATGCAGACGGTGCCCCAACCAGAGTTTGCGATGCCGTGGGATCCCTCCACCGGCAGGGACTTCTTCCAATGGATGGCAACCTGTTTTGCTCTGATGATTGGTACGGCAGGACTGCCACACGTTATACAGAAGTTCTACGTTGTACCGAAACCAAGTGATGCCCGCTGGTCGGTTACCTGGGGTCTGTTCTTCATCTGTATCCTTTACTGGACCGCACCCCTGTACTCTGCGTTCGGTAGAATCCTTTCTTCTAACCCAGAGGTCGGAACCCTGGCCAAAGACGCGATCGTTGTTTATACCGCGCAGCTTGGTTCAGTAAACCCATTGATCGTTGGTTTCCTCGCTGCAGGTGCAGTATCTGCCGCCTTCTCAACGGTATCGGGACTGCTGGTTGCCGGTTCTTCAGCGTTTGCCAATGACATCTACTACAAAGTGTTCAATCCGGAAGCATCCGGTGAGCAACAGATGAAAGCTGCCCGCTTTGCAACGGTTGCTATGGCGCTTGGTGTTATGCTCGTGGCTCTGCTTAAACTGGCCCTGGTTGCCCAGATCGTGGCCCTCGCCTTCTCCATCGCCGGCTGTACAATCTTCCCTCTGTTCCTGTTGGGAATCTGGTGGAGTCGCTCAAATCGAGCAGGCGGAATTGCCAGTCTGAGTGTCGGTACTGCATTCACAGCGGTAGCCCTAATCTATTTTATCTGCGGTAAATTTGGCGTCGCATTACCAGGCAGTGCTTTTGTCGGCTACTGGCTTAACCCCTGGTACTTTGCATGGATCGCTGCACCAATGGCAATTGCTGCCAATATCATCTTCTCACTGATGACAGAAGATACTCCTGAAGAGATCAGGAAACATCTTGCATCTGAGGTTCATGGTGTGAGATAATGCCTTCAATTTCCCGTTCCCCCGATTCTCTCGGGGGAACGGCCCCACAAATCACCCCGCTCTCATAAGGACTTCTTTAATGCAGCCGGGAACAAAAAAAGTTCTTTCCATTGTAATTGTCATTACCGCAACAATCTTCATCGGTTCCTATTTTTACTATGATTCAGTAAATAAGGCCGAAGACCCCCGAATCCTGCCAGCCAAGGAGCTTTTTCTCACCTATGATAAAGAGCTTGAAAGTGATGAGTATGTAAAAGCACTGACGATTCTTGACCAGGTTCTGGCGATCTATCAGAAAACCCCCGGTTATGAAAACTCTTATGAAATCGGCGTGCTTTTAAATAACAAGGCGACCGTTTACCTGGTTGAGCTGGAAACCGAGATTCTTACCGACCAGGATAATGTCGACCATGAGAGCATGCGAGACAGCCTGCTTACTGCTGCGAACTACACGACACAGGCAATCGGGATTTATGAAGCATGGCTCAAAGAAATGGGTACGCTTTCCGAGCAACAGATACGGCAGAAGATCGCTCCTCACTTCAAACAGGATGACCCTGCTTTTGGCACAAGTAACCCGAAACGTTTTCTGGAAAAGCGAGTTGAGGCCATCATAGACGCTCAATTGGAAACCAGTCGGAGAATTTCTGTATCACTTACAAATCTCGGCATGATAAACCGGTATCTCGGCAATCTTGACGAAGCCAAGCTGAACTATGAGAAAGCCATCGAGTTGTGGGATCGTAACTACACCGCTCAGGATAATCTTGCGGTGCTGCTCAATCAACCGGTTAAAAAGCGCTCGATGATTTCCCGATTGTTTCCACCGGAAAGAATTGATGGTGAAGGTGAAGAAGAAACCAAGGACGAGACGAACTGAGGACGCCTACGATTTTTTGAACCGTGCGGCCAATGGATCAAACAGACCGAACATCTTTTTCACCTGTTTCGGTACCATTTTCTGTTCTCCTTTAAATATCGACTCCAACGAGGTAAGCGGATCGTGGTCAGGATTACTGAGGTAATCTTTAATGGCATTGAGCTTTCTGATAATTTCCTTCTCTGCCTGTTTCTTCAATATAGATTTAAGCCTGATAATGTTCTCTTTTCCCGCCTCATCGGACTCATTATTCTGATATTTCTTCAGTTTATACCGAATTCGCTGATCGATCAGTTCCAGCACCAGTTTCTCATAATCATCACCCAACCAGATCGTTTCAGGAACCAGGTCGCCAAAATGAGTTACTCCCAGAATATCCTTATTCTGACTCCAATAACCAATCAAAAACTCATTCTCCAAACTTCGGTAATTCTGCCTCGGCATGTACATCCTTCTAAGGTACTGGAGCACTTTTTCCGCCTTCTTTTTGTGCCCTCCAATGATTACTGACCCACCGACCTCGTCTTTTGTCACCCCCTTGGTCCACGGTGCACCCGTTATGCCAAAATCGGGATAGATGGGGATATGCAAGATCGCCGATAAGGTGTTCAACGCCAGCGCATATCCTGCCGATGGCCCTCCCACATTATATGAGGCGGAAAGCAGTTGATGATGAATGGTCAGCTTCGCCAGGAACTCCCCGAGCAGCTTGGCCATACTGATTTGCGGATTGAGCGCCTGGAAGTAATTTTTAACCAAGGTCAGGGCCTCCTGGGCGGATTGTTGGGTCATTTGTACCGCCATCTCCATCTGGGCAGAGCTGTCACCGGAACCGGAGACAGCTCCAGTAACCAGAATCTTTTCAGCAGAAAGGCTGTAGGTAAGACTGGTTGCAATGGGCAACAACACACCGTCGATTTCATTTGCCCCAACACCGACGATGAAGCCTCGTTGCGGTTCCTTACTCAGCTCGGCCTCAAGGAAGTCGTCCAGTTCAACTTTGCCTTTCCGGGTAGGACTCTGAGACATCTCTTCACGTGCATGCCTGAGATGAGAGCGACACAACGGATAATCATGCTCCGAACCAATCCCGGAGAGCAGTCGAATGGTATCTTCATACTGTTCCAGGAACTGTGACGGAGAGGCCTTCAGTAGCTTCAACTCTCTGGAGGCATTACCAATGGCCTCAAGTATACCAAGAAGAGTCTTCAGGTTAAACTTGAGAAAGCGAATCTGTTTTTCAGGTGATAATGCCGAGATCTCTCTAAACTTGTCCAATACCTTCAGCTCTGTTGACCGCAATGAAAGAGCCTTTTCCGCAAATGCTGCAAAATCTGCCGGGGTATTGCAAATTCCTTTGGCGGCATCAATAACATCCATCGAACCTAAGCCATCCTCCAGCGGCGTTTTGCCAAGCGTTGCATCGATGATCTCGTTGATATCGCGTTTGGCAAGCTGGCCGGAAACTTCCAGCACTTTCAAACGTTTCGATCTGATCAACGCTGGATCAAGCAGGTCAAGCCGGTTGGTTGTCAGTACGGTAAAGACTTTTGACAGTGGCTGCTCACCATCAATGATACTGAGGAATTTGTTGGTCAGCCGGTCGGCCGGAGAACCACCGCTGCTGCTGCGTCGCGGAGCGAGCGAATCACCCTCATCAAAGAAGACCACCGAAGGCGCAATCATTTTGGCAATATCATAAACCTTAACCAGATTTTCCACTGTCCCATCGATCGGGTCAGAAGGATTATGCAGGGCAGAAGGGCTCGTTGAAATATCATGGATATTCTTGTTTTCACTGAGCCAGGTTCTTACCAGATAGGTCTTGCCACTGCCGGGAGGGCCATTGAGTACCACTCCTTTTTCTTCATTGACATTATATATCAAACAGTTATTGGCCATCTCAGAGAAGGTGTCTTTGATATCGCCAACGTAGTCTTCCCACAAGGCGCTACGATCGATCCTGTTCACCACTTTCTTGAAAAGGTCGCCAAATGAGTTTCGCGCAACCATCTCGAAGGCATTTCTCACCAATAGTGAGTCATCGAGCAGTTCTGCCTTAAATGTCCCTTTAAGGTTAATGATATAGCTCACTAATTTTCTGACATAGGCCGGTGTGACCTGCAGGGCCCGGTCCTTGAAAACGTGATAAAATTTACCCACGGCAGAATCGAGATTCTCCGGGGTAATCCAGGCACTTTCGAGCTCATCACTCGTTCCTTCAGGCGTCAGAACCGGGATGTTATTGCGCATCAACTCAATCCTGACAATTTCCTTCATATTGCCTTTTTTCTGCCAGTATTCAGAGATATCTATTACCAACCCCTTTTCGACAAACCGGCGATAGATAGCCGAATCAAAAATCTCCGGCTGGTCGGTAGTGGCAATCAGTAAACAGTCCCTGGTACCGTTAATGATCTCGTCTATTATAATGTTCGAGCTATCAACAAGGGTGCCCTGTTGTCGCTCAACTCCACCGCGTGCACCACCACTTTCCCGTCTGGCAAAAGCGGAATGTGCCTCTTCCAGATGCCGGATGCAAGTGAATTTCGGGTTACCGAAGGCCCGGCGCAGATAGTTGCCGGGTTCTCCAGAAAGTGCCGTCTGGAAATCATTGGGGGTTATGCGGGCAAAATCGACGATCAGGCTCTGCTCTTCAAGCTCACTAAGGTTGCGACTGATCTGCTTCCTGAACAAAAGCGATACCAGTGGTGCGCGTGCCAATGTTTTGTAACGTCTCAGTCGCTTCCTACGCTCAATCTCCAAGGCCAGCTCCGGCGCAACTTCCTCCAGTGTTTTCCAGAACGGAAAGCTGGACATGACTTTTGAGCGCTTCTGCTCAAGATCAACCTCCGAGCGTACTTCGTTGGCAAAGAAAACCTGTTCAATGGCTTTACTTGCCGTAGCGCTCTTACCGCTGCCGCTGGTGCCGGAAAAAAGGATTATCGGCGCTTTGGGAACGGCTGGGTCGGTAGTGTACTCTTTACGAATATGCGCACGGTAGATTTTTTCAAACAGCTCTGCGAGCTCAGTGGGCAAATGTACATCGGATAGTTCCCGGTCGAGCAATGAGAGCATATAGGCATGGTCTTTATCGGATAACTCTTTCTCCAGGATGTGATTCCAGGCCTTGCGGGGAACCGTTTGCCCCGAAATCTCAAAACGTTTCTGCCAGTCGGTAAGTACCTCAGGATTCTTAAGAATTGACAGATCACGTTTCCGATTGGAAAAGGTCAGCCACCGATAGGGTCCGACAAACAGATCGGTAATCCCACGCTTCGGCTTGTATTGATTCAACCGAGCTCTCATGAACTCTTTGGTCTCATTCGGCCATGAGGCGACAATCGAATCAATTTCAGCGATTCGCTTTTCGGGTAAGCAGATATAGCGAATCCGTTTTGTCAGTCTGCGCGCCATAATAGTAGTTTAACCTATTGGCTTTTCGGAGGAAGTGGCAAGGTTACCGGGGGAACTTTTTCGGTATTTTGAATGACCACCGTGTTCTGACCCGTCTGATTCTTCTCGTAGGCAGAGGCCCATTTTTGTTGAACCAGAAACTGTAGCAAGGCGGTATCGGTGGTCCCATCAGAGCGACCGATTTCCTTCTGGATTGAGCTGATGCCGTCCAAGTATGCCTTGTATAGCTTTCTGATCCGGCTGGCTTCCTGATCGGCGGCATAATTTTCAGCCTCGGCAATCAGTTCTCTTCGCTTTTTTTCCTCTGATGCCTCAACCAGCTTGTCACCAAATTTGGTTTCTCTCAGCACAAACGAGATAATTTCGATACCGTATTTTTCCTCCAATGAAGGGCCACCTTCATTAATCGGCAATGACTTCAAGGCCTTAAAAATTTCCTCTTTTACCGTCTGCCGCTCACTGATCAGGCTATCAACCCCTTGTGCCTGCATGATGTCTTTGACGATACCGTCATAATCTCCCTGCAGCAGGGCCATCGGGTTCAAGTTCTCGATGGCCCACGTCCTGAGGTCCCTGATCCGGTAGGTCAGCACTGCAGAGGTCCAGAGCGCCACATTTTCCTTTGAAATAATCCTCATCGGCTCAGTCGTGCCACCGAGATACATGGTCTGATTCATCAAGGTAACTTCTTGCTCGATCCGGGTAAAAAAAGGTAACCGGGCATGCCACCCCACATCGGTAACCGCCTGTCGTTTGCCACCGAGTTTTTCGAGCACCACCGCATAATTCATTTTTACTTTGAAAATAGTCTTGGTTGCATAAATCGCCGCAATGAGGCTATAGCTGGTTACCCCAATTACCAGACCCAGCAAAATCAACCGTGCAAATCTGAAGACATACGCCCGCTGAAAGACTCTATTAACCTTTTTCTCAACCATACCCATACCGTTTCGGTGGTTGCCCCTACACTAACTTACCGACCTGATGACTAATAACCCGCTCAGGAGCAGCTTAAACACCTGAAATCAGATCAATGAGATACAGGAGCTATTGGCAATTAAAAAAATGATGAAGCGACCGGAAATACAACTATCTACAGAATATCCAATAGATGACGACCTGTCAAATCCTAGGAGTTCTTTTATTTTTTTATCTAGAGAAGTGGAAAATCCCTGCGAGCTGAATGGACAACCTGCAGGGGTAAAAATGGTGGAAGGGGAGAAATACGGATCAATTTAGAGTAACTGGTCAACCACTGATTCAAATCGTTTCACCGTACCATCGATGTCCTTGAGCTTATCGATACCAAACAATCCCAACCTGAAGGTCATGAAGTCAGCCGGTTCGTCACACTGCAGCGGGACTCCTGCTGCAACCTGTACCCCTTTTTCAGCAAATTTCTTGCCGCTCTGCATCTGCTCATCTTCAGTATAGTTCACGATCACACCAGGGGCCTGATAACCTTGAGCAGCCACTGATTTAATTCCTCTGCGTTCAAGGAGTGATCGAACCCGTTGCCCCAATTCCAGTTGGTTCTCGCGAGCCTTTTCAAAGCCGAACTGTTCAAGTTCCTGCATCATATCACGGAGTTGCCGTAACCCATCGGTCGGCATGGTCGCGTGATAAGCGTGGTGACCTTTCTCATAAGTTTCCATAATCTGCAGCCATTTCAACAAGTCACAGGCAAATGAGGTCGAAACAGTCTGGGAAATTCGCTCACGTGCGGTCTTCCCCAGCATCACCAGACCACAACAGGGCGAGCTACTCCATCCTTTCTGTGGTGCGCTAATCAAAATATCAACGCCGCACGCTTCCATATCAACCCAGACCGAGCCGGATGCGATGCAGTCAAGTACAAGCATACCACCGACATCATGAATCGCCTGGGACAATTTTTTGATATATTCGTCGGGCAGCATCATTCCCGCGGCTGTCTCTACATGAGTGGCGAAAACCAGATCGGGCTTTTGGGCAATGATTTCCTTCATCACATCGTCAATTGCGGCCGGTTCATACGGTTCCTGGTAATCATCCTTTACGCGCTTCGCCTTGAATACCGAGTTTTTGGACGGAATACCTCCGGCCTCGAATATCTGACTCCAGCGATAGGAGAACCAGCCATTCCGAACCACAAAACAGTGTTTTCCGGTGGCGAATTGTCGAGCCACCGCTTCCATGCCAAAAGTTCCGCCACCCGGCACCAGGACAACACTGTGTGCACGATATACTCGTTTCAACGAGTCGGAAATATCCGTCATCACCGATTGAAATTCGCGTGACATATGATTCAACGCTCGATCCGTATACACAACACTATATTCAAGAAGTCCATCAGGATCGACATTGGGAAGCAGACCAGCCATGTTACTCTCCATAGAAAATTATCAAAACAGCACGCCCTATTTCATGTTGATGAATCTCATAACGAATACAGGGAGCCCTACACCTCTTGCACCTTCAGTAATGCGACTTCTGCCTTTTTGACCACCAGGGGAATGTGTCCATCCCCTCTTTACACAAGCACACGATTGCACGGGTTCGTATAACAGATCTTGAACTGTCGCATCAGATCAATTGATCAGAACTGGAAAATGGGCCGGATAATAGCAGGAATCGAGCAACTCGACAAGTGTTCTCTTTACATACTGGTCAGGCATGGGATGCACCCTTCCCCTTGAACTGTCATTGAAATATCTTCTTCAACTCGAAATTCAGAATAGATATCAATGGGTAATTATTGATCTCTCGTCTTCAAGAGCGCAACAGCTTGCTGGACATATGGATAAAGATTATTCACGATGACGATATAACCTTCACCATTCGGATGTATCCCGTCACGCTGGTTGAGGCTTGCCACGGTCGCCACATCCTGGAGAAAGAAAGGAAAGAAAACCACCTCAAACTGCGCTGCAAGAGCTGGATAGATTGCATTGAATTGCTGCGTATACTCTGGCCCGAGATTGGTAACCATCTGCATGCCGGCCAGGACGACCACCACATCCTGATCCTGAAGAGTCTGAAGTATCTGAGCAATATTCTCTTTAACCAGCGATGGCACAATTGCCCGAAGACCATCATTGGCTCCTGTCTCAAGAATGACGATGTCCGGCTTCAGC
>QZLB01000171.1 GCA_004796425.1 Desulfobulbaceae bacterium
CAATAGAGCAGAGCGGTCATTCCACTATCTTTACAAAGATAGTAGTATAGAACTGATGGAGTTATTCCGGAAGTGGTGTTTTTGTTTTAAAATCAGTGCCTTCAAGTATTATCTGAATTGCCCTATTGGTTTTGGGAGCATAAAGGATTGGGGCTGCAAGGTTCAGAGTGATTTTCTGGTCAGCTGGAACTGTTACCACTGAAAGTACAAAACAATCATCTTCTTCACCAATTCTCAACGTATTTCTTTCCGATTCGTCGGGTGCAACTTTGTAGGTTAAAAAGAAATTTGTGGGGTCGGTCAATACAAATGCCATTTCGGGATCATCAACGGACTGTATCCAGAATAGGGGGCCCTCTTTTTTGTTAGGTATAACAACAAAATCATGCAATGTTGGTAATCCTATAAGGCCTGCAGGAAAATGAAGGAGTTTTTCTGGATCGTACTCAATGGTGCCAAAGCGGGTATTAAGTTTTTTCATCTCACTATTTCCTGTTTTTCAAACTACTGCTTAATGCGTCCAGATCATTAACATCCCACTGTGTTGCTTCAACATTTTCTTTTCGTATCCGGTCATAAACTTCCTGACGGTAAATCTTTTTCGAACGTGGGGCATCGATACCGATGCGAACATTCCCACCTTTTGTTTCAACTATTTTAATGGTGACGTCATCACCGATAACAATTCCCTCACCAATTTTCCTGGTTAATACCAGCATAGTTATACCGTGTAGGTTGTCGACAGCCTGGATCCACTCAATTTTTGAATCAGGCTGATCGTGAAAAGATAAATTTAACGTTTACGATAATTTATCTTATATTTTTGCCGGATTTATTTCAAACTAAATTCACCAAAGGCTAAAAGTAGTTCAAAATAGTGATATCTGACACCCGGGCGGTGATGTTCAGTGCAGCCTGGTAAGCTGTTTCCTGTTTGGTGATTGCATTGAAGGTCTCGATCAGATCGGCGTCCTGATAGCGGGACAGAATCTGATTAAGATCAACCTCCACATCTTCCTGATGGAGAATTGCCGAGTCGACCCGGGCAGCACGAGTACCGAGTTGTGATCGTAACCTTCGTTCCTGGTCAGCAGCAACCTCAAGATTGTCAATGTTGGCCTGGATACCACCACCAGCGCCAGCTGGATTGTCGACATTACCTGCTCTGATCGCCTCTTCGGTGCGGGTCAAAATGGAAAAAATATCAATTCGACCGGCATCTGAGGTGTTAGGGGGATTCGGTGGAATGGTCGACGGATCATTCCAGTTTGCATTGGATATTCCCATGAAAAGATCGTTGCCCGTGAGATTCACCTCAAGAAGTTCACCCGGTGTAATCTCAAGTTCTGTCGGATTGTTGTCTCCGTTGTATAAATACGGCCAGGTTGAGGCATCAGCCGGGTCGTAGGGCGGATTTGGGTTTAATGGATCAGTGGGTGGATTTGGGTTATAATTCGGGTTAACGGTAAATGGTTTGGTGTTTTCCCGGTAGCCGGCAAATATGTATTTACCATCAATCTTGGCATTGGCCGCATCAAGTAATTCTTCTCTAAGCTGGGCGATCTCATCAGCAAGGGTATTCAGGTCTGCCTGGTTCATCGCACCGTTTACTGAATTAATGGCGATTTCCTTGGCGCGCTGCAGGACGTTTTCCACATGTTCCAGATGCCCATCGGTTGCCTGCATTTTGTCAAGTGAAACACCCATGGTCTCAAGGTACCGCTCGGTAGTTCTTAATTGCGTGCGGGTCGTAAGGACCGGTCTGATTGCCGTAGGGTCATCTGATGGCTTATTGAGCTTCAGGCCAGTTGCACCTTGATTCCGTAAATCCTGGAGATTGTTGGTGATGCGGTTAAGGTTGGTGTTCATCAACCGGTAGGTAGTATTTTCAGTGACTTTCATGACTTACCTCTTGATATCTATCAGGGTATTCATCATCTCATCAACCGTGGTAAGAAATTTAGCGGAAGATTCGAATCCCCTTTGATACTGTATGAGACTAACCATTTCCTCTTCGAGCGATACGCCCACAAACCCATCACGCAGATTTTCAAGTTGATCTACGGCGTCCTGTGTGCCAGCGAGTTGTAAATTGTTCTGGTTAGATTCTATGCCGATCCTTGAGGTCATTTTACCGTAGAAGGAATTGAAATTGTCGATACCGCCTATGGTGATCTGTTCGCCCAGATTGGAAATAATCAGGGCATTTCTGTTGTCCCCCGGTTCTGCAGGTCCTGCGGGGGGTAAACCAGTTGGCGATAATCCGGCTGCGACATCTTCCGGGTCGGTAATCTCAACTCGCATATTGCGTGCAGCATCCAGGTAGACCGGTGGACCAACTACAGTAACATCAAGAAAGAAATTTCCTGCCGCAAGTGCCGGTGCCGCATTCAGCCCTGCACCCAGCTGGTGCTGTGTGTTGACC
>QZLB01000255.1 GCA_004796425.1 Desulfobulbaceae bacterium
TGCTGGCAGCGTATAACGAAAACTCTAAGTAGCAGATGACAGCACAAACATCTTTCGCCAGCAGAATAACACAATATGTTCTCTTCGGAGAAAAGGAGGGCACGATGCCAAACTTTAATCAATCAGGTCCTGAAGGACGCGGCATGGCAACAGGCAAAGGATTCGGCGGATGCCGTCGGATACCACAAGATGGAATGAACCAGGAACAGAATGAAAACCGCTCGGTTGGGTGGGGACAAGCAGCCGACCGTGGTAATCGGTGTGGTGCGGGTCCGGGTAAAGGCATGGGCCGCGGTGTGGCCAACGGAGGTCGCGGAATGGGTGGCAGACGTGGTGGCCGCAGGGGGCGGTCTGAGTAAATTCAATAGAGATGTGAGCGCGTAACAAGCCCTCTTTCCTTTATGGGTATCGGGGGCTTGTCTGCCATTTGAGTGAACTCAAGAATAATGCGACTGCGAGAGGAGAGAGAAAAACCAGCTGGCTCGGTATGGGTGATCGGTTGCGGAAGGTTTGGCAAACGCGCCATGCAGATGTTGACCAAAACCAGATTACCATCATTAGAGATTATGGTCGTCGATCAACGAGCGGTGGATGATCTTCCCAATGGCGTTACCTTTGTTAAGGCTGATGGAGTGGAGTGGCTGGTTGATAATCTGCACCGGAACAGTGGCGTTGAATGGATTATTCCGGCTTTGCCTGTCCATCTCGCTGCACTGTGGGTCAAAGAGAAAATCATGAGAGATGGCAAGACTTTGGATGCATTGCCGATTCCACCATGGATACTCGAAAAATTGCCCAATCCTTATCAACTCAGCAAAAATTCATATGCGCTTTCCTATGCAGATTTTTTATGTCCACCAGACTGCAGTGAGCCTGATGAGTGTTGCACGGTTACAGGACGGGTCCGGCCGACTCCACTTTATGACTTGGTGGGCTCACTTCGCACGCTTGATCATAAGATGTTTAGCCTCCAAAGCCAGCAAATCGGTCCTGGTTTTGGAGGGCTCAAGCCGGATAGTTTGTGGCGTTTGCTCGATGGTGGTCAAAGTCTTGAAAGCGGATCATTTCTCATTTCTACTTCATGCAAATGCCATGGGCTAATTACCGGTTACCGTTTGTGAAAGGAGTGTCTGTAATTATTCTCTCTATCTGAGCCTTTTTTCCGCTCAATCTGTTTTGCATCAACTCATGCAAATGGGCTGTCAAAATTAGCAACTCTGTGCTAAATTCCAAACGTTATTGATATAGTATCAGATAATTATCGGGGGTTGCGTGAAAGTCGGCGTTGTTGTTTTTTCTAAAAATGAAGCACTCAATATCAGTGAAGTGCTTGATGGGATTATTGCCCAGGTTGGGGTAGAACAGGTTTGCGTGGTGGACGCGTCCTCGACTGATCAGACTCCCGAGATTGTGCGTGGCAAGGGGGTTGCGCTATACAATGACCCGGGTACGGGAAAAGGGGGGGCGATCCGGTGGGCGTTTGATCATCTGGATTATGATTATTTGATCCTGATGGATAGTGATTGTTCTCACCAGCCTCAGGAAATTCCCAGATTTCTCGAAAAGATTCGCCAGGATGAATCGGTGGATATGGTGATCGGGTCCCGTTTCCTGGGGGGCAGTGATGAGTTTGACGGCAACTTCATCGATCTGGTGCGTAAACTCGGTAATAAACTCTCCGTTGGCTTTATCAATCTGCGCTGGAATGTTCGTTGTACCGATATCCAGAACGGCTTTCGGGCGGTACGGGTAAAAACCATGCGTGAGCTTAACCTCACCGAGGACAGTTTTGCCATCGAGCAGGAAATGGTAATGAAGTGTCTGATCAATAAAAAGAATATTCAGGAAATTCCATCTTATGAGTTGCAGCGTAAGCATGGCCAGCCCCACCTCAAGACAGGGGAAGGGTTGGGGCGCTTTATCTGGTCGCTCTTTTTTCATGCAACGTTTGGCTTTAAGCTGAGGGTGGCAAAGGATCATTGATGGTGCCGGCGGCCACTCTTACTACCAGTAAACGCTGGGTGATCGCGCTGTTGGTCTCGTCTGTTTTTTTTGTTCTGTACGTTTTCTTTCCAACCCATGCCCATCTCTCCTATGGCCAGGATTCTCTGGAATTTGCCTATTGGGTGGAAACGGGTGTTGTCACCAGTATCAACCGCCATTTTCTTTGGAATATTCTCTTTTTCTATAGCTTTGAGCTGTACCAGTTGGTTGGGGGGGAAGCAACTGCCCTCTGGTGGGGCCAGTTCATCAGCAACATTTTTGGGGCGGCTGGTGTTGGTTGCTGTTATCTGTTGCTCAGTAGTTTGGATCTAAAAAAGATAAGCAGTGCGATCAGTCTGCTTTTTGCCATATTTCTTGGGGTGGCATATAGTTATTACCATTTCAGCGTGGAGGCGACACCGCAGGTTTTTGCCAATTTTTTGCGTCTGCTTTTTCTCCTTGTTTTGCTCAATTACCGAGAGAAATTGACGCCTGCCAGGTTGGTTGGTTTTGGTATCGGCCTGGGGGTGGTGTTTCATTCTGAGATGATGGGGATCTACTTTCTGATTCCCTGTTGCTTTATCTTGTATCGCTTTATGCGGCGCTCGCATGTACCTCTGATTCATCTGGGATCTTTTCTCTGTTTTGTTATTCTGAGCTACCTGAGCCTATATATTTGTGGTGCGCTGCTGTTTCTCGATATTCCTTTGTGGGAAATGGTGGGCTCTATTCTCTGGCGGGGCGAGAATTACACGAATCTCTTAACAGATAGTCCCGTCGGTCTGCTCTACCTGCTGCAGACGATACTGCATATTGACGGTTTGCGAAATCCCAGTATCGGGGTGCAGGAATCTATTGATCTGTCCTATCTGCTGTATCCGCAATTTCTGCTGTTTTTCTGTTTTCTGATCTATCTGCTCTCGCATGCGAAAAAACTGATATCGAGCGCCAATCGTGAGATGCGGGATCTGTTTGTATTCAGCGTTCTCTGGTGGCTTATCCTGGTGTTGGTGCAAATCCTGCGGGAGCCGCGGGCGCTGGACAACTGGAGCTATTCCCTGATTCCATTCATACTCTGTCTTTTTCTGCTCTGGAGCTGCTCGGAGGAGGGCAACCGTAATTTTTTGGTGAAACGGGTTGTTCTTGTGCTGGTGATTGGGAGCGTGGGACTGCACAATTTTATTACCGGAATTTACCCTAATAGCCGTTTTGATGGGTATGAGGTTAGTGCACAGCAACACTATCTTCAGACACAGTTGGCAGATGTGGAAAAGGAGGATACGCTGCTGTTTATCTCGGATTTCGGTAACTACGATATTTATGCGCTCTATTTTATCGCCAAAGCAAACCACCAGTCCAAACAGGTGATACTGCTGGATGGTTCCTATCATCATGCCTTCAACCCTCGTTCAGAACCGGCTGTTCTGCAGGAGAACCTAAATCAGATCAGAGAGGGGATCGGCAGGGTCCATGTGGTGGTCTTTCCGGTTGAAATTCAGAGCGGCACCATGGGGGTGCAGGTTTTTGACCATCTTTATGATCGCTTTGAATTCAAAGAGCGTGCGGTAGACCCATTCTGGAATCATGAAGAGCGGCTTATCAAGGCATTTGAGATGATTAATATTCTGGAAACTGAATTCAGTATCGAGCGCAGCAGCTATCATGATGAGATGAGTCTGCTCTATTTGAAGCTGTCCCGAAACGTGCTACCATAGTTCAATGAATGCAACGGCCAATTATCTGCTTAATATCCTGCGCAGCAACTTCTCACGTTTACCTGGGCCCAATAAAATCACCTATATTTTGACCAGCCGCTGCAATTTGCGCTGTAAAAGTTGTTCGATCTGGAAAAAACCGCCACGTGAGGAACTCTCGGTAGCTGAAATTGATCAGATATTCAGCCAACTGCCGTCTCTAAACTGGCTTGATCTTACTGGTGGGGAGATCACGCTGAGAAGTGATTTATTAGAGGTGCTCGGTGCGATCATCGAGGCTTCTCCATATCTGCGGATTCTGCACTTGACCTCCAATGGGCAAAAACCGAACACATTGATTGAGGCTATAAGGTTTTGCAAGAATCAGCAGATAAACCCGATTGTCAGTATCAGTATTGATGGGCCGGAAGCGCTACATGATGAGATTCGGGGCAAGAGTGGTGCTTTTGAATCAGCCGTAAGAACGTATCGGCAAATCAGAAATGATCCCGATCTGAATGTCTCAATCTCCTGCACACTTTCCGTTCATAATCTGGACTCCGTCGACTTGTTGCTGAAGGAATTGCAGGGCAGGTTGGCAGAATTTTCTCATGATGAAATCCATTTTAACCTGTTCCATGAATCGAACCACTTTTATGGCAACACAGGGCACGAAACACTCTCCCGCGCAGATTTTGCGCAGATTCAGGAACAGCTGTATAAAGCGGAGAACGGTCATTTGATTAAAAGAATGCTCGAACATCGGTATCGCAAGGCAAGCCGCGACTACTTTCTATACGGCCGACATGGGCTGAAGTGCCAGAGTTTATCCTCCACCTGTTTTCTCGACTCCGATGGTACCTTGTATCCGTGTACGATTTATGATCGACCGCTTGGTAACCTGCGGGATTATCACTACGATTGTCGACCGCTCTGGAATGATCAGCATACGATGGCGCTGCGCGATGAAATCATGCAGTCGAATTGTCCGGGTTGTTGCAGTCCATGCGAGACTTATCCGGCGATTGTCAGCTCCCTCCTTATCCCCGGAACCACTCGGCGGAGATCACCAACAAACCAAACTAGGAGCGGATAGCTATCAACCGGTTGAGGAAGGGGAGCGATGATCAATTCTCATTTTATCAACCTGCAGCTTTTTCTTACCCACCTTCGTTTTGAGCTTGTCACAGTCGGGCGCAGAGTGGTATGGAATAACGTACAAATGTATAACCTGAAGCTTTTGTCTCAGAAATAACTTCACACAATATGTATATACTTGGAATTTCTGCTTTTTACCATGACAGTGCCGCTTGTTTGCTCAAGGACGGTCTGATTGTTGCCGCTGCCCAGGAGGAGCGGTTCAGCCGGGTAAAGCACGATCAGGCCTTTCCTCAACAGGCGATTCATTATTGTCTGACTCAGGCGGGTATCACCACTGCTGATCTTGAGTGTGTGGTCTTTTATGAAAAACCGTTCCTAAAGTTTGAGCGGCTGCTTGAGACCTATCTTGCTTTCGCGCCGCGCGGCATTACTTCCTTTCTCAAGGCGATGCCGGTGTGGATTAAAAAGAAACTCTGGATCAAAGACTTGATCAGGCAGCAGTTGGACTACCAGGGTACGTTATTGTTTCCACAGCATCATCAATCCCATGCAGCCTCAGCCTTTTTTCCTTCGCCCTTCGAGGATGCGGCGTTTTTAACCATTGATGGGGTGGGTGAATGGTCGACAACCAGTTTCGGGGTTGGCAATAATAACTCGATTACCACTTTGGCGGATATCCGCTTTCCCCATTCGCTGGGGTTGCTCTATTCTGCCTTCACCTACTACACCGGTTTCAAAGTAAACAGTGGGGAGTACAAGGTGATGGGGTTGGCACCCTATGGCGAACCGCGGTACAAGAAGCAGATTTACGAGCACCTGATCGATCTGAAGGAAGACGGTTCGTTCCGGTTGAACATGGACTATTTTAACTATTGTACCGGTACCACCATGACCAACCGTCGGTTCGATACGCTGTTTGGCGGTCCACCGCGCAAGCCCGAATCAGAACTTACCCAGCGCGAAATGGATCTGGCTCGATCGGTCCAGGAGGTATGTGAAGAGGTGGTCTTGAAGATCGGCCGCCATGTGCAGCGTACCACCAATATGCGGAACCTCTGCCTCGCCGGTGGCGTGTCGCTGAACTGTGTGGCCAATGGCAAACTGCTGCGCTCGGGAATTTTTGATAAGATCTGGATTCAGCCAGCGGCAGGTGATGCCGGTGCTGCGCTGGGCAGTGCACTGTATGCATGGTACCAGCACTACCAGAACGAGCGGCAGGTTGTCCCGGAAACCGATGCGATGCAGGGTTCGCTCCTCGGCCCTTCATACTCCCGGGAAGAAGTAAAGTCTTTTCTTGAGACCAACGGCTATCCCCATGAAATTATGTCCGATGAAGATTTGTTGCCAAAAGTGGCCAAACTCATCGATCAGGGCAAGGTCATTGGCTGGTTCCAGGGGAGGATGGAGTTTGGGCCACGGGCTTTGGGTGGACGTTCAATCCTTGGCGATGCGCGCTCAGCTGAGATGCAGAAAAAGATGAACCTGAAGATTAAATATCGGGAGAGTTTTCGTCCCTTCGCCCCAGCCATACTCCAGGACAATGGGAGCGACTATTTTGGCATTGAAGGAGCAAGCCCTTATATGTTGCTGGTGGCCCCGGTCGCGGATGAAAAAAGAAAGGCGGTAGATGGGGATCAGCAGCAGCTCACCGGTTTGGCCCGATTGGAGAGTGTCCGTTCAGAAATCCCGGCGGTGACCCATGTTGATTATTCTGCCCGGGTACAGACGGTGGATCCGAGCCGGAATGCACGTTTTTATGACCTGCTCACCACCTTTCATGAAAGGTATGGCTGCCCGGTGGTGATCAATACCTCTTTTAATGTTCGGGGCGAACCCATCGTCTGCAGCCTCGAAGATGGGTATCGCTGTTTCATGCGCACCGAGATGGATTACCTGGTACTTGAAAATGCGCTGCTCGCCAAAGATGAACAACCTCCACTGGTGGATGACGAGAACTGGCAGCAGGAGTTTACTTTGGATTAGTGATGAGAGAAGAGATCAAACAGATTAAAAGCGGCCGACGGGAGTTGCGCAATTTTGGCATCGTCATTGGTCTGGTTCTTTTTGGTATCGGATTTTGGCTCCTTTATAAACAGGTTGGCTCATATCAGCTGTTCTTTAGTGCTGGTGGGGTGATCCTGGTTCTGGGGTTTGTACTGCCATCAGTGTTGAAACCGTTGTACTGGCCCTGGATGATTTTGGCAGTCCTGCTGGGTTGGGTCATGACCCGCGTGATATTAAGTGTGATCTTCTTCCTGGTGATCACCCCGATCGGTCTGGTTGCACGGATATCGGGTTCACTCGGTTTCGAACGTTCTCCCCAGCCAGAGCAGGACTCCTACTGGTGTAACCTTCCCGTGCAGCAAACCGATCCAGCAGAAAACGAAAAGCAATACTAAAAATAGTGGTGTTTGTCGGGTTGTAAGGGGCTTTTGAGAAAACTCAGACGCCGAGGTATCGAGACTTCAATTCCGAATTCTCAGCCAGTTCCGATGTGTTACCAGTCCAGACGATTGAGCCTTTCTCCATGATATTGTGATGCTCACCCAATTCAAAGAGCGCTTCGAGATTCTTATCAATGACCAGGATCGCCAGACCTTTTGATTTCAGGATTCCCAGGCCGCGCCAGATCTCATTTCTAATGAGCGGGGCAAGCCCTTCAGTCGCTTCATCAAGGATCAATAATTGCGGATTGATCATCAAGGCTCGACCGATGGCCAGCATCTGCTGCTCGCCGCCGGAAAGCTGATTCCCAAAATGTTTCATCCGCTCCTTGAGGCGGGGAAAGATCGTGAGGATATCATCCACCTGGTATGGTTCAGAAACAGAGCGATAATTTGAAGCCGTGGCAATCAGGTTTTCTTTCACGCTCAGGTTGGGAAAAATCTGCCTCCCTTCGGGTACCAACCCGATACCGAATCGGGCGATCTGGTAGCTTTTTAACCGATCGATCCGTTGTCCCTGGTAGAGAATTTCTCCTTTTCTGATGCGGGTGAGGCCCATAATAGATCTTACCGTGGTGCTTTTGCCCATACCGTTTCGACCGAGCAGAGTAACGACCTCTGACTCACCGATACTCAGCGACAGATCATAGAGCGCCTGGCTCTGGCCGTAATAGGTATCGATTCCTTTGACCTCAAGCATCAGCCATTATCTCCCAGATAGGCCGTTTTTACTTCAGCATGAGCCTTTATTTCTTCAGGGGTGCCGTGGGCAATAGCTTTCCCGTAAACCAGCACGGTGATCTGATCGGCCAGGCTGAAGACCACCTTCATATCATGCTCCACCAGTAAAATCGTCATTTCCTGTCGCAATTTGTTGATCAACTTCGACATCTCAACCGTGCCACCAGGGCCCATACCCGCCATCGGTTCATCAAGTACGAGTAATTTCGGTTGGCCGGAAAGCGTCATGCCGACCTCAAGCTGCCTTTTTTCACCGTGAGAGAGGTGGCTGGCAATGATGTCGGCGCGATCACACAAACCAACCCGGTCAAGACAGGACTCGAGGTTTGCCTTAACCAACGGGGCGGAAAAAGCGTTTCGAAAGAACCTGAAATTATGGCCGCTTTGGGCCAGGATCGAGAGTGCCATGTTCTCGGCCACCGATAAGTGTTCGAAAATGGAGGTGATCTGGTAGGAACGGGCCAGACCTTTCTGGGCCCTGAGATACGGCTTCATCAGGGTGATGTCCTCGCCGTTAAATACGGCCGTGCCATGGTCCGGCAGCAATTCACCGCTAATCAGGTTAACCAGGGTTGTTTTGCCGGCCCCATTGGGGCCGATCAGCGCATGCACCGTGCCCGACTGGACATTCATGTCGATGCCATCACTGGCACTTACCGCACCAAAGGACTTTTGTATTCCTGAGAGCTCCAGGATGTTATGTGTCATGCTCACCCCCGATGCCGATCAGCAGGCCGTACAACCCTTTCTTGGCAAAAATCACCACGATTATCAGAAAAGGCCCCAGGTAGATCATCCAGTGTTCGGTATACATGCCCAAAAACTCCTCGAGCAGCAGAAACACTGCGGCACCAAGAATCGGCCCGACCAAGGTTCCGAGCCCGCCGAGTAGCACCATCACCATCAACTCCCCGGACAAGGGCCAGTGTAACAAACCGGGACTGACATATTCCGTTTGATTGGCCAGTAATGCTCCGGCAAGTCCGGCTCCCGCTCCGGCGATGGTGAAACCGACCAGCTGGTAGTAAAACACATTAATGCCGGTTGCCTGGGCTCGTTTACTGTTCTTGCTGGCACCGCGCAGAACCAACCCGAAGCGTGAATTAATCAGTCGATGCATCAGGAACACAAAGAGCAGAAGCAGCCCCAGGCAAACATAATAAAAATGAGAGTCGTTAGAGAGGTCTGCAAATGGGAGGCTGTTTCGAGCATACATGGTCAACCCATCGTCCCCGCCATATTTCTCCAGACCGATAAAGAAATAGTACAGCATCTGGGCAAAGGCGAGAGTAATCATAATAAAATGCATGCCGCTGGTTCGCAAACTTATGGCGCCGATAACCAGGGCAAACAGGGCGGATATCATTACTGCCAGAGGCAAGACGACTAGACCATTCTCACTTCCCGGTATCAGGTGAAAGAGCAATTCCCCTTCATAGCCATGATAATACATGACGCCTACCACATAGGCGCCGACTCCGAAAAAGGCGGCATGACCGAGACTGATCAACCCGCCGTAACCGATTAACAGATCAAGACTGACGGCAGCCAGCGCGTAGATCAGAATCCTGCTGGACAGGCTGATGAAGTATTCCTGGCCAAAAAGGTGGGCAAGTGGTGGAAGCAGGCACAAAATGAGGAGCCCGAAACCAATCACTGCACGTTGTCTGAATTTTGGATCGCTCATGAGTGTGCCGGGAAAAGACCTTTGGGCTTAATGACCAGAATGAGCGCCATCAGGATATAGATTGACATGGAAGCCAGCGATGCAGCAACGGAGTCGGCATAACTGGAAGAGAGAAAAAGTCTGAACAGCATCGGTAGGAACGCTCTGCCGAGGGTATCCACCATACCAACCAGAATGGCGCCAACGACCGCACCCCTGATCGATCCGATACCGCCAATGACGACAACCACAAAGGTGAGAATCAGGATGGATTCCCCCATGCCGGATTCTACGGCCAGGATTGGGCCGGCCATCACACCTGCCAAACCAGCCAGCAGGGTGCCCAAGCCAAAGACCAGGGTGTAGAGCAAGGAGATGTTGACGCCAAGTGCGCCTACCATCTTGCGGTTACTCGCACCGGCACGAATCTGCATGCCGATTCTGGTTTTGGCAAACATCAGCCAGAGGAGCAGCGCAACCGTGATACCAACCCCGATAACAGAGAGACGAAAAATCGGGTAAATGAGCCCGGGAAGCAGTTCCACACTGCCAGCCAACCAGGGCGGCACTTCCATGTAAAGTGGTTGCCGTCCCCAGATTATTCTAGTCAATTCATTGAAAAAGAGGATCAGGCCAAAGGTGGCCAAAACCTGATCGAGATGATCGCGCTGGTAAAGTTTTCGCAACACCAAAAATTCGGCCACCATACCAGTCAGGCCCGCGGCCAACAGGGCGGCAGGAACGGCAAGCATAAACGAGCCGGTGGCACTTGCCACGGTGGCACCGACATAGGCTCCAATCATGTAGAACGAGCCGTGGGCCAGGTTAATGACCTGCATGATACCAAAGATCAGGGTCAGGCCTGCCGACATCAGAAACAGGGTGATACCGAGCTGGAAGCCGTTCAGGAGTTGTTCAATAAAGAGCAGCATTGAGAAGATCACTGGCGGGCCGGGACTACCTCAATGAGGCGTCCCGACACATACCAAATTACATTGAGCACTCTGAAGCGTACGCGTCCACGTGATCGGTGAATACCTTCTTCAAGGTACGATTGGTAAAATTGCCACCGTCATCCTTGACAACCTCTCTGATATAGAGATCCTGTACCGGATGCTGGTTGCTGCCAAAAGCAAATTTGCCGCGAACCGAATCGAAGTTGGCACTTTTCAGGTTGGCCCTGAAGTCATCGTATCTGCTCAAGTCTCCATCAACCGCTTTAAGTGCGCTACCGATCAGTCGGGCGGTATCGTACCCCTGGCTTGCATACAGGGTTGGCGTTCTGCCATACATTTCACGGTACGCGGCAACAAATTGCTGGTTGGCCGGATTATCTAAATCGTGGGTATACTGTGAGCCGTTTTTAACGCCAAGTGCAGCCGGACCAACGGCTTTGAGGATTCGCTCGTCAAAAGAGAATGCCGGGCCATAAACAGCGATAGATTCACCCAGACCTGCCTGGTAGAACTGTTTCAGGAAGTTTACCCCCATACCGCCGGGTAAAAAGAAAAAGATCGATTCAGGTTTTGCCGCCCTGATGGCTGCAATTTCCGCCGCATAATCGGATTGCCCCAGTTTGGTGTATACCTCGGCAGCAATCTCACCTTTGAAATAGCGTTTGAACCCTGCCAGATGGTCTTTTCCTGCCGGATAATTCGGGGCGATCAGGTACACATTCTTGTGACCGACCTCAGTCACATACTGTCCGACCACCTCGTCGATATTGTCATTCTGGTATGAGACCGAGAAATAGTTTTTATTACACTCCTTGCCAGCCAGTTTGGACGGTCCGGCATTGGGGCTGAGATAAATGGTTCCTCCCTTTACGACCTTCGGTACAACGGCCATGGCCACATTGGAGAAAATGATACCGGTCAGGATCTGGGCCTTGTCTTTTTTGATGTAGCGCTCGGCAATCTGCTTGGCTTTATCAGGCTTTCTCTGATCGTCTTCTACCATCAGTTCCACAGGAACGCCGCCAAGTTTACCGTTTTCCTGAGCGATGGCCAGTTTAAAACCATCTCGAACTTCCTCACCAAGATAACCTGCTTTGGTAGAAAGCGTGGTGATCATCCCGATTTTAACCGGCTCCATTGCCGCTGCCTGGATGGCTGAAAACAGGGATATGGCCATGATTGCCAAAAAAATTCTCTTCATAACTCCTCCTCTCTTATACGTTATGGTTCGGGTCCAGAAGAACCCGTATTTATACTCTGTTTTGCTCCAACCGAGGACGCTCTGAAATAAATGAGGACGCAGGATAATACCACTCAGAAGAAACACCGGAACTGAAAACTAGAAAATAGCGTGAAAACTTTCAAGCAGAAAAATGGAGTTTCAGATTTGGTATGACCAGTTTCAAGAACACGCTTGTTTGAGATTCGGTTTGCGAAAAATTTTTTCGAACCGCCTTGGCATACTCTTCTGGTTTAAGAAAAAAGATTTGATATCAGAATGTTGAGTCTTTGCAGAGCAACCGAATTCTAATGATATTTTAATTGCGATAGTGGTCTTACCCCCTTGACAATCATGGCAACA
>QZLB01000199.1 GCA_004796425.1 Desulfobulbaceae bacterium
ACAGGAAACATCTTCACCAGCCCCATTTGTGAGCGCTTTGATATTGCCAATATTTATCTTGGATTCAGAGGCTCAATTTGGCCCAAGAATCAGCTTAACAGTAACTCCATTTTATTGTAGCAAGATCAAGCCATTTGTGCCAAGAGTAATAGAGCAGCAGATCAGTCAATAACCTCAACATTAATTGTTACACAATAGAGAGTATATGTACGAACAGGTTTCCCACTCACTCCTCAATGATATTCTTAATCGCATCAAACCTGAAATTTCGGATCAGGATCTGCGACATTTTTATACCCGCCTTGGGGCTAATTTTTATGGGCTCCATTCGTTGTTCCAGACTCTCTATGGACATAAAGAAGATTTTGCAGAACAAGCACAGAAACTGGTTGAAACCATGGCCATGCAGTATATCAAGCGACCGGCCCAATTGCGGCAGCTCGATCTTGAACGAGAGAGGGACTATGGCTGGTTTTTAAGCCAGCAGTGGGTGGGTATGGCTCTTTACTGTTCAGGCTTTGCCGGTAATCTAAAAAACCTGGAACAGCGGTTAAATTATTTCCAGGAACTGGGCGTGAATCTTGTTCATGTTATGCCTGTGATGCGCTGCCCTGAGGGGAGCAGCGATGGTGGCTACGCTGTCAGTGATTTCCAGGAGATTAACCCAGAGGTTGGCACCCTGGAAGATGTGCGGAAACTGGCCAAGTCCATGCGGGAAAGGGGAATCCTCCTGGTGTTGGATGTAGTTGTTAATCACACCTCTAACAAGCATGAGTGGGCCTTGCGGGCTAAAGCAGGAGAAAAAAAGTATAAGGAATATTATTATACTTTTGCCAGTCGTAATGTACCCGATATGTTTGAACAGAGCATGCCGGAGATATTTCCTGAAACAGCTCCCGGTAATTTCACATGGGACGAGGATATGGAACGCTGGGTAATGACCGTCTTTAACGAATATCAGTGGGATTTGAACTACAGCAACCCTTCGGTATTCATAGAGATGTTGGATATAATTCTGTTCTGGGCAAATCAGGGAGCTGATATTCTAAGGCTCGATGCCGTTGCATTTCTTTGGAAAAAGATTGGCAGCACTTGCCAAAATGAGCGAGAGGCGCATTTAATTCTCCAGTTGCTGAAAGACTGCTGCCAGGTAACTGCTCCAGGGGTTGTCTTTATTGCTGAGGCAATTGTCGCACCAGTTGAGGTCGTCAAGTATTTCGGTGAGGATGCAGTGATCGCCAAGGAATGCGAAATTGCCTATAATGCCACGTTTATGGCCCTGCTTTGGGACGCAGTGGCAACAAAAAACTGTTGCCTCCTTAACCATAGCATTAAAAATCTGCCGGTTAAACTCGAGAGAGCGACATGGTTGAACTATGTTCGCTGCCATGATGATATCGGGCTGGGTTTTGACGATCGGGATATCCAGTTATGTAATTATGATCCTGTGGAACACAGAAAATTCCTCATTGATTATTTTACCGGAAAGTTCTCTGATTCCCATGCGCGAGGGCTGCCTTTTGGCCAAAATATGAAAACTGGAGATGCCCGCATTTCCGGATCACTTGCTTCTCTGATCGGCCTTGAGCATGCTCTGGAACATGAAGACCACCAAGGAGTGGAGCATGCAGTAAAATTGATACTTCTTCTCCATGGAATGATTTTTTCCTTTGGTGGAATTCCATTGCTCTATTACGGTGATGAAATTGGTACCCTCAATAATGATTCCTACCGGAATGACCCATATAAAAAAGGAGATACACGCTGGGTGCACCGACCTTCAATCGATTGGCAAAAGGCTGAATTAAGAAATTCTCCAGGCAATGTTGAGTTTGAGATTTTCAGCGGCCTGAAAAGAATGATCTCTGTAAGGAAGGAGATTGAGGTCTTTGCTGATTACAACAACCGCGAACTCATCGAGATATCCAATCCGCATCTGTTTGTGTTTAATCGCTATCACTTGCAGCAACCCCAGGAGCAGGTGCTGGTGGTGGCTAATTTCAGTGACAGGCCACAGCATCTGGATCTTGATAATCTTGCTAATTGGCGCAATGAGTACAGACAATTGGTTGACCTGTATCGTGGAGAAAGTCCTGAGGTTTTCAAAAACAGCCTTGTTATCCCCGGGTTCAGCTTCTACTGGTTGAAAGAGGTTTAATCTTGATATCTCATCAGGGAAGAGGTGCAGCCCCCACTCGGGCCGGTGGCACTGGTACCCTGAGATGTTTTGTCAACTGTCGGGTAAAGAGCCTCAGCAAGGCGGCATGGCAGCTGAGTTGATCAGGGAATAAAACCGTAGTGACGTAAGCCATCTATTATTCCACCTGCATACCCCTGGGAGGAGAAATAGATGTTTCTTTTCCCTCTCAGGTGGTTTAGTTCGGAACTATGGTTGCCAACAACCAATCCCCTGGCATGACCGGATATCATATCCTCATCGTTCCCTGAGTCGCCGGCGACCATCACATTTCGGACAGGAAAGTCGAATTTGTTGCGCAGGTAATCAATGGCCTTCCCCTTGGATGCCCTCAATGGAAGAATATCAAGGAACTGGCCGTGGGAGTATATAAGGTTGGTTCGCAAACGCTGTTCACCCAGACATTTTTGGATGGCTGAGAGCCGATCCTCCTTTTCTTGGAGATAGTAGCTTATTTTGTGACTGCGCTGCCCTTCTGCCTCCTGGAAAACGAGGTAGGAAAAATCGTTGAGGGCTTCTTTAATCCGTTCAGGATACCATTGCCTCGAAATGTATTTCTGCCATCCTTTGTCAAGTCTCAGGTCCGGCCCATAATAAATCTCTGTACCTACAGAACAGACCAGGGCATCCGGCATTGGAAAATTGTACTCAGTCATCGCCTCAAGGGTAAGTTCCAGGCTTCTACCAGTTGCGACTCCCCATGCGAGGCTTTCCCTGTGTTCATAGAGTAAATTGAAGAGTTCATTCATGGCCGTATCATCACCAACCAAAGTGTTATCTATGTCTGTGATGAGAATATTTTTCACATTGGTCAGTCGTTTACCATAGGAAACTTTTTTGGGCTGCATGGTGCTATTACCAGTCTGTTGTGAGGGGTATATTTTTTTTGGTAATAAATCTTTGATGATTTCAACAGTTTTACTTGAATGGGCTTGCCATGAATAATGCTCTCGAATACAAGTTATTCCGTTGTTCGAATATTTTTGCCAGCCGTTTTCATCAACAAGAACCGAAAAAAGTGCATCGGCAATTTCTTGCGGTTGGGAGGCATCAACCAAAAGGCCGTTTGTACAATTTTTCATGATATCCTTTGGACCTCCATCATTTGTTGCCACGATGGGCAGTCCACAGGCTGATGCCTCGATAAGTGTTAAGCCAAATGGTTCTGTCAATGCAGGGTTTACAAAGACCCCCCCGCTTTCAGCACATATTCTGTACAGTTCAGGAACTTCAGTGGAAAAATCATGTTTCTTAGGTATGGCAAGTTTTCCATATAGGTCATATCTGTCCATCTGTAGCAGCATGTCGGTGAGAACTGCTTGTTCATTTTCTTCCATTGTAGCAATATTGCTTCTAATACCAGCAAAAATTGCGAGGTTGGCCATGGCTTTAAGCTCCTTGCTGGTACCATAGGCTTCAAGTAATCCAGAAATATTCTTCCGGTGATCAGGACGACATAAAGCGAGGATGAATGGCTTTTCAGGTGTATTCCAGAATCGGTGCAATTCTTTTAGCAACGTTAGGCGTGTTTGTTTGAGTTCCTCGTTGAGCAACTCACTATCAAGCTGAATGTCATAGTATGGATAAAATGTTTCAAGGTCTATTCCTGGGGGCAAAATATGAAAGTCACAGCTTTTGCCATTGGTATAGAGACCATACTGTTCTTGAATTTCTTGACCCGTTGAGGTGATAATACGATCTGCTTTTTGCATGATCTTTTCCTCAACTGATATTCGTTTCTCTATCTTATAGTGCTTGTCGATGCGGGAAGCTGAGAGACCATCAGCAGTAAGCTTCATTTTTTTAGGTCGGCCCAGAGAGTGACCAGTAAAGATGAATGGGGAATCAAAGGCTGAAGCGAGCTCCATGGCAATGTAGCCGGCATCAGCATAATGACCATGGAAAATATCAGGAACACGTTTTTGGGAGGTAATGAAACGGGTTGTATTGTCAATAAAATCTTCAAGGTGTGGCCAGAGTAGCTCTTTGCGAATATATTTTTTGCCACCGCACCTGATACGGATCAACCTAACATTGTCAGCAATTTGTTCTATGGGCTTGCTGTAAGCCTTATCTACCCTCTTATCATCTATCAGGCGCGTTACAAGATCAACCTGCGCAACATCCTCATTTTGTCCAAGTGCTTTGGCAAGTTCGAGGACATATTTGACCTGGCCACCTGTATCAGCATCTCGACCCAACTCTGGTGTGTCACCTCTGATCAAGCCGTGGACACTGAATAATTGGATATAAGTTCCATTTTTTTCCATGACTATATCTCTCAAGAATATTGTTTTCCGGTGTACACAAACCTGAACTTTTCTCTCGTTGCTATGTTTTGCTTAATCATATTTTGTGATAGCCAATGAAAGCAGTCAGCCCTCTTCAGTTATTATAAAAACTATATGGCTGCTTGCCATTTTCGGAATCATTGCCACTCATAGTGAATCCACTAGTATTTACAGGATTAAACAATAAGAACAAAAACAGTATCATACTTAAAAAAAATTTCAGAGGAGAAACTGTGCTTTTGTTATCTTGCCCATTTATTGAAATTCTATTTCGAGCACTATTACGTTTAAAAAATATTCTTATTTTTCTTCTGTCATTTTGATTTCGTAAATAAACAATGAGGAACAGTACTGACAATACAGCCAGAATCTGTATCGACCAGTGAGGTATCAATATGCCCAAGGTCTTGGAAACAGCTTCAGCCGGCAATGCCGGTATGCAGAGAATGCATAAAAGACATAATAAAACAAAAAAACAAAGCATTGCGTTTGGCATGGGTAAAATAGCTTGGCGAGTTTAGTATTTGACAATATTGTTTTGTGCAATACTATGTTGTTAGGCAAAAAAAAGTCAAGTGAACTTAATTTATACTTCAGAAAAAGGTATGCCAGAAAAACAATTGATTATTTTTGGAGAGACACTTTTTGATGTTTTTACTGATGGCTCAGAAGTTCTTGGTGGAGCACCGTTTAATGTGGCTTGGCATTTACAGGGCTTTGGTCTTTTACCAAAACTTGTTACTCGAGTTGGGGCGGATTCTCGGGGACAGCAAATTGTTCGCAGCATGTCCTCATGGGGAATGGACACCAGCTATGTTCAAATAGATACTGAACGTCCAACAGGCAGAGTAGATATTACCTTACAGGGTCAAGAGCCCAGCTTTTTTATAAATCCCGATCAGTCTTATGGGCATATTTCTGCACCTGAAATAATCGAACCTGAAGAGGTCGCTCTCATTTATCATGGAAGCCTTGCCGTATGGAACAGTGAAGCACGAAAGGATCTAGGGGCATTACGCCGGGAGCTGGCTTCTCCTGTTTTTATTGATGTAAACCTTCGTGATCCTTGGTGGCAAGTCAATATTATCCACTCTTTAGTAGAATCTGCCGAATGGGTAAAAATGAATAATAATGAGCTACGAGTACTTTTTCCTCAACACTCAAGTAAAGAGAAAAGAATTGAAGATTTATTCACCCATTTTTCCTTGGAAACACTTATTTTGACAGAGGGAAGCCGAGGCGCAACAGCGTACATGCGAAATGAAACTAGTATCAGTGTTCAGCCAGAAGAAAAAGTCAGCGTAGTTGATACGGTAGGAGCTGGTGATGCCTTCAGTTCAGTTTTCATTTTAGGGCAGGTCCTTGACTGGGATATTGAAAAGAGACTGAATCATGCTCAAGAATTTGCGACCAAGATTGTCTCTCAAAGGGGGGCGATTGTTGAGCATCCAGAAATTTATTCAACGTACCTCAAACAATGGACCTAAACTAACAAAAATTTATTTATGATTAATACAAGATATATAATTTTTGCTGTGCTAGAGGGCTACAGATGAAAGGGAATTTTTTAAATGGGCTGATAGCACTTAAATTGAATTCTTTGCAGATTTGACATACACCATCTATAAATAATTTCGTGATCAGTTTGATGACTTTTTATAAAACAGTCAGGCTCATTCTTTGTCAAAACTGTCTACAACTATTGCACCCATAGATGCAGGCATAGTGATAACGATTATACGTTTTAAGGATGTTACTGGGTCACTCAGCATAGGAAGTTTGTCTATACATAACAAGACCAAACCAACAACCAGTGCTGTCATCATATAAGCTACAACTATGCGGAATATGAATACAATCAAGCGGGATTTAACATTCTTCTGAAACACACTTTGATAAGTAAATAAAGCAAGGAATACCAAAGAGATGAAAAACAGCATTATTAAATTAGGAAAGGGTAACGTTTCTCCTAATCGCCATACTTCTTCAGAGAAGGAAATTGGTACTGCGAGAGCAAAGGCTCCCACAAATACTTGACTTGCATCTTCTAGGTTAAAACTAAACTTCATTTTGTCAGTTCTATCTGCTGTTTTTGCCTAACAACATGTTCATATAAATGTGACTTACATTTTTCACAGTACCATAATAATCATATCCGCCCATATTATTGTGTCCACTGGCAGTTTCAATAATCCAGGGAAAAATATAATTTGACCTTTTTCCTGTAGGTGGGTCTGGTTATTTCACTGAAATTGCTATAAAATGAGGCGCTTTTAAGGGAAGGTTACCAAAGAGTATCTACTTCAATGGTGTTGAAGCATAGCGGTTTTTGTTGTTAAAAAACAAATCCAGCGGCAAAATTTTGCAGTTAACATTGCCAGATCGAAGGTGCCAGATTCGGCTTCATGCTCCAGCTTAATCTTATTCCTGTTTATCAATGGGCTGTCAGATATGATCTAGCCAGTCCGTAGATCGTCTCAGGTTGAGTCTAAATTTTATACAATCCAACAACCAACTACTCCTCATCAGCTACCGCCACACCGCTTAGTAT
>QZLB01000126.1 GCA_004796425.1 Desulfobulbaceae bacterium
TGGCCTGATTGATGATGGTGGCCTCCTGGCATTTGATGAGGATTTTGAAGCAAATCTGATTACCGAAGAGCCGTTTGAGCCTGATCAGCTTACCTCCGATCAAGATTCTGAATTGTATGAAATCTTCCTCATGGAATGTGAGGAGCATCTGCTGGTAATTGGTAAAGCGTTAAGTGGCCTTGAACAGCAAGTTGTTGACACGAGCCAGCTATCGACTGGAACAATTGAGCACAACCTGGCAGAGTTAAGGCGGGCAATTCATACTTTGAAAGGTGCGGCAGGAATGACAGGGTTTACCGTTCTCGCCGACATTGCTCATTTGAGCGAAGATCTGCTCGATGCAATTTTTGAGGCGGGTACCGTAATCGAACCGTCTGAAGTTTCAGTCTTGTCTGAAGCCGTAAGCATCATTGAAGTGTTGTCTGCTGACCCGAAGAAAAATAAAGATCAGACAATTCTGTCGATTCAAAAGAGTATCTCCAGCGCACTGGAGAAGCGGGGTGTGACGCCTGCGCTTACGCTCACCGAAGCAGCTGAGATCACAGAACCTGAAACAGAAGTACGAGCCGAAGCTGAAGATGAGAGTAGCGTCGTCAGTGCTGAATCTGGAAATATCCGGGTTTCTCTTGAGAGCCTTGATGAGATTGTCGGGTTGGAAGGGGAGTTAGTTGTTGCCAGAGGTACCATGGAACGAGGCCTTGATGAGCTCATACAAACAGTCAACGAACTCAACCTCGCCAAGGAAAAACTTAAACGAATATCCCAGGAGCTTGAAACAGGTTTCGAGGTTGAATCCCTTTATGGATTTGGCGTCTCTCCCGTTGGGGTGCCCGTTGAAGCTGAACAGCTCGCCACAACAGGTTACTCTGATTTTGATCCTATTGAACTTGACCGCTATTCTCAGCTGAGTCTGATCATAAGAAGCTTGAACGAACTGAGTGTTGATGTGAACTCTATACATTCTGAAATGGTTGAAGTGACGAGTGAGCTCAGAGGGCACATGGCCAGACAGCAGCTTATGATGGGTGTGATTCAGGATAAAATGATGCGGGTTCGCCTGACACCCATGTCTTCAGTCTCCAGAACGTTCTTTCGAGCAGTACGGCAGGCAGCTGATGAACTCGGCAAAAAAGTACGCCTGAATATCGTGGGTGATGATGTATATCTCGACCGATTTGTCTGGAACAAGGTCTCAGATCCTGTCATGCATATTCTGAGAAATGCGGTGGATCACGGCATTGAATCGGAAGATGTAAGGACATCAAGCGGGAAACCTGAACTGGCGACCATTGAGATCGAAGCTGTTCAACAGGGAAATCAGGTGGTTTTGAGAATCTCTGATGATGGTGCTGGTGTTGACCTCAACGCAATTCGAGCTCGTATGGATGAAGGGACGCAGCTATCTGACGACCAGTTATTTGAAAAACTCTTCACTCCCGGGTTTTCGACACGTACAGAAGTGAGTCAGTTATCCGGCAGAGGGGTTGGCCTTGATGTGGTCCGGCAGAATCTTTATGATTTGCGCGGCTCGGTTACGTTGAGCTCCGTTCAGGGGGGCGGTACCACCTTTGAGTTGCGAATCCCTGTGACACTCTCGTTGAACCGGGCGGTAATTGTTTCTGCAGCCAACGAACAGTTTGCGGTTCCGATCCACGAAGTCCTTGAAATAAGAAAGGTTACCGGTGAACAAGCCAGGGGAATTGGCCGAGGTGTTCTTGAAACCGGTGAGCGGGTCTTACCCTGCAAGCAACTGTGGACCCTGGTGGGGCTGGAAAGTTCGCAAGATTCAGTCGCCCATGTTGAATCAGCAATCGTGCTGATTGTTCGGGTTGAGGGCGTAGAGACAGCTGTCCAGGTGGATACCATTATTGGTCAGCGTGAAATTGTCGTTAAAGATTTAGGCACCCACCTGAAGAAGGTGCGTGGTATCGCCGGAGCAACGATCATGGGTGACGGTTCGTTACTCCCGATTCTTGACGTGCAGGAATTGGTAGCTTCAGAACCGGGACTGACAAAAAAAGCTCAGCCAGAACAGTTGAAAAACCTGAACAGAGATCTGAGGGTATTGGTTGTCGATGATTCGGTGAGCGTCAGACAGAGTGTCTCACGGTTGATTAGACTGCAGGGTTGGACACCGGAACCTGCCACTGACGGGGTAGACGCGCTGGAGAAACTTGATCGTTTCAGCCCTGATATCATCGTTCTTGATATTGAAATGCCAAGAATGAACGGCTTTGAGTTTATGGGGGTGTTGAGAAGCAATGAGTCGCACGGTCATATCCCGGTAATCATGCTGACCTCACGTGTGTCAGAGAAGCATCAGCAGAAAGCCCTGCAACTCGGCGTGAATCACTACCAGGTGAAACCCTATAAGGAAGATGAGTTCATTCAATTGATCAGGGAATGTATTTAGCCGCCCGCAGGGCGAGGGTGGACATGAGTATTCGATGGTAACCAATCGAATTTAATAGGTGTTTGAAGGGTTTTGATAAGAAATGACAGATCAGATTGAGACCGCATTGTTTAAGGCGAATGTGCTGCCGGTTCGGGGGCGACAGATCTTTTGGCTGATTAGTAAAACACAACTCGAACATGTGGTTACTGACGCTGAGGTAGTACAATCCCCAAGTGGTCATCCCCATGTGCAGGGGATTGCTCACTGGCAGGGGTTGTCAATTCCGGTGATTGACCTGGAGAAATTTTATAATTTCAAATTGTTAAAAGATGTGGTTCCACAAAAAAGGGCGCTAGTGAAGACCCTTGTGGAACAAAATAGTGATACGGTTCAGCGGTTTTTGGTGAATATCCCCTATGATATCCGCCTGGTAGTTCTAAGTGAGGAATGCAAACCGGCCCGGGTTACTCAGGAGGAACTCGATAAGCGGGGCTTGCTCGGGGTGTATGAATGGGAGAAGGACAAGCTGTTGCTTGTACCTGACTTGAGTAGAATTGCTCGATTTGGCAATTGATAGAAAAAGATGATTAAGCAAACGCTCCTTGAAAATGGTATACAGGTGGTTACCGAAGAAATGCCTGGCTGCCGTTCGGTCTCAATCGGCATTCTCGTTGATACCGGTCCACTGGATGAAGGCGAGCTAAACGCAGGTTTGGCTCACCTGGTGGAGCACTCCCTCTTTCTAGGTACCAGCAGCCGGACAAGCGGAGAAATAGCGAGAATGATCGATACCATGGGAGGAAGAATCGCGGCCTTTACCGGACGAGATTACACCTGTTTCACCTGTGTCGTAATGGATGACCACCGGACGTATGTACTCGATCTGCTTTCCGATTTGTTGTTGAATTCGGTTTTTCCCGAGGAACAGCTTGAGCATGAAAAAAGTGTCATTTTAAACGAATCTTATCTGGCAAAAGATAATCCACATGAGCGTGCCGACTCGCTCTTAAGAGCAACCATGTGGCCAGATCATCCGCTGGGCCGAGCAATAGAAGGGGATAGTGACTCCGTCACCACACTAACACGTGAAGATGTTATTTATTTTCTACACGCTCATTACCTCCCGGACAGGATCACCATTGGTGTGGCAGGTAACCTTGAACATCAGGATATCGTTGCGCAAGTACGAGATTGTTTCTGGCGGTTGGGCGGAGAATCGACTGATTATCGCAGGCCTTCTCCGCCAACATTTTATTCAGGTTTTGTCTCTGAGCCGAGTTCAGCATCCCAGGCGTACTTCTCCGTGGGCATAAAAGCACCTGTCTATAATTTTTCGAACCGGTATCACATACATCTGTTGAATACGATTCTCGGTGGAGGTTTGTCTTCCCGGCTTTTCAGATCATTGCGAAACGAACGAGGGCTCGTGTATGACATCCATTCCGAGTATCTGGCCTATCGGGATGCGGGTTCAATTGTCATTTCAGGAAATGCGAGACCGGAAATGGTTTTTGATATCGTTGATGAAGTCATGTCGATTGTGCAAAAATTGACAGATGGTAGTGAGCCCTGTCTCGAAGAAGAATTGTGGCAGGCTAAAATGTATAATATCGGGCAGCATCACATTGATTCTGAAGATCCGTTTACGAGAATGAGCCGTCTGTTAACTCAGCTTTATTATTTTAACCAGATTATCTCAACTGAAGCGGTCATTCGGGGAATTGAGGAAGTAACTTCTGAATCTTTGGCAACGCTATGCGATGAACTTTATATGGTTGAAGAGAATCTCATTGCAGGTGCGGTGGTTGGTGGTACAGGCTGATAAAAGGTTTTATTACAATAAATGGAATTTAATCAGGAAAAATAGCAGAGGAGGAAAAACATGGGTATCGATAGTTCGGTTAAGAAAAATTGGATAGAGATTCAAAAAAAACATGATGTTCCGGTAAATGCAATTGGAGTGAAAATAAAAGACAAAGATGCCAAGACTCTGAAGATCTGGAAAGATGAAGGTATCGATAAGTTCTTGAAAAAGTAGGTGATTACGTATGGGTGAGAAATTGATTTTGGTAGTGGATGACAGTCCGACAGACAGGAGCATTGCTGAGCATGCCTGCAGAGCACGGGGTTTCAGAGTTGAAACGGCAGCAGAAGGTGAAGAGGCATTGCTCAAGGCGATGGAATTACAACCGGATCTGATCCTGTTGGATGTGATACTCCCCCAGAAAAATGGCTTCCAGGTGTGCCGGCAGTTGAAGAGCAGTCCAGAGACACAAGCCATCAAAATAATCATGGTTACAAGCAAATCGCAGGATAGCGATCGTTTCTGGGGTATCAAACAGGGGGCGGACGGGTACCTCACGAAACCATTTCAGGAAGACGAGTTATACGAACTGATTGATAAGACAATCTGAGCGCATGTACCTCACTGACGTACATGAGCAAGAATTTAGACATCTGCCTAATCACCGGGCGTGGTGGAGGAAAGTAAAATGAGTGAAGGAAACAAAGGGCGGTTTAACACTTTCAAACCGTTTCGGTTTATTTCCGAAAAAATTCGTAACAAGGTATTGACGATTCTCTTGTTTACCGCAGTCGGAACCCTGGTTGTTGCGGCGATTGCACTGGTATCCATCCAGATCAGTCAGAATACGATTGATGAGGTTGTTGACCAGAAAGGCCGGATTGTGAGCCTGGCAACTCAAGTAGAGAGCGAGTTGCTTAAAGCTCGTGAGCAGGATCAGAAATACTTGTTGAATTATCGTAAGCTCGGTCTTGAAAACGCCCGGGGTGAATATGTTTCCAAGGTTGAAAATCATGTGACGAACGCCAATCAGATTCTCAATGAGATGACCGATGCGGGAGGAGCGAGAGAGGAGATTACCACGGTAATTGGCGAGGTCAGGAAAGATTTACGTAATTACAGCCAGTCATTTTTGCAGGTTGTAGATCTTGTTGAGAAGCGGGGTTACAAAGATCTCGGACTGATCGGTGAGTTCCGAGGTGCAATTCATGACTTTGAAGATCGAATTGAAAAGGCCGGGCTTTCAGAACTGCAGGTGACGATGTTGCTGATTCGAAGACATGAAAAAGATTATCTTCTCAGAAATGAGCGACGATATATTACCCAGACCCGTGAGGGTGTCGCTCAATTAATTAAGCAGGTGAACCAATCCGAACTTTCTCCTGCTGACCAAAGGATACTAGTTGGCTTTGTCAACGAGTACCTGAAAAAATTCAATGAAATGATCGCGCTTGATCGCCAGGTTGGCGATAACTCTCGAATTTACCGGTCCGCGGTAAATAATATCCTACCGGCACTGGAGACGGTTGTTGAGGCTCAGCAGGTAGAGCAGGCCGAAGCTATCCTCGCCATGAAGGCACAGAACCGGGTGTTTTTAATTATCGTTGCAGTCGCAACAGCGGTCACCGTGTTGTCCGGTATTTTTGCAGCATTTTTCTTTTCCAGAAAGTTAACCAAACAGATCGACAGTATCATGGACATGTTTGGTAATATCGGAATTGGAGATTTCGGAGCCAGGGCCGAAGTATTGACAGAGGATGAACTTGGCGAAATGGCCGAATCTCTGAACGCGATGCTCGATAACACTTTGACGCTTATTCAAAGTCGTGAGGAGAGGGACGCGATTCAGGATTCGATCATGAAGCTTTTGACCGAGATTAGTGATCTTGCCGACGGTGATCTTACCGTTCGGGCAGAGGTGACCGAGGAGGTTACCGGGGCAATTGCTGACTCCTTTAATTCAATGGCAGAACAGTTGAGTCAGGTTGTTAAAAACGTAAAGGAAGCTTCCAGCCAGGTTGGACAGTCCTCAGGCGATGTAGAGCAGGTAACCAATCGACTTTCTGAACACAGTGAAGAACAGGCGAAAAAAATCGAGCAGGCAGTCGGAATGATTGAGGAAATGGCGAATAGAATTCGTCAGGTTTCTTCTACTGCTGGACAGTCAGCTGATGTTTCGGGACAGGCCCGATCAAGTGCACGTGAAGGATCTGAGGCGGTGAAGAAAACTAACGAGGCGATGGCAGCCATTAAAGAAAATATGCGGGGAACGGCTCGAACTATTAAGCGGCTGGGAGAGAGCTCCCAGGAGATCGGTAATATCGTCCAGATTATTAACGATATTGCCGACCGTACCTCCATCCTGGCATTAAATGCCTCTATTCAGGCGGCCATGGCCGGTGAAGCTGGAAGAGGTTTTGCTGTTGTTGCAGAAGAGGTTCAGCGGCTGGCGGAGCGGTCTGCGGAATCAACCAAACAGATCGAAACCTTGATTGGCGGTATCCAGGGTGAGATTGGCGAAGCGGGAACAAGTATGGAAACCTCAATCCAGTATGTGGTGGATGGTACCGAGCTGGCTGATCAGGCGTATGCAAAACTTGAAGAAATTGAGAATGTTTCTGACCAGTTGGCAACACTTATCGAATCGATTTCGGATAGTGCGAAGCAACAGGCTGAAGAATCTGAAAGTGTAACTTCAATGATGCAGGAAGTTGGTGTCCTGACAGAGCAGACGACGACCGCAACCAGAGAGACAACCGCATCGATGGATAAGATTACTTCGACCTCCCGATATCTGGAAGAGTCGATTGCGGTATTCAAGATTGAGCCTGAAGATGCGTCGGCATGATGCGCTTGGCAACAAGGAGAACGACAATGGATGCAAGAAAATGTTTAACCACGATGCTTTTGGCCGTAATGGTTTTCGGATCTATCGCTATCGCTGCAGCAGAGCCGGTTGTGATCAGATTTTCTCACATCGTCTCCGAGAATACCCCGAAAGGCCAGATGGCGTTGAAGTTTAAAGCACTTGTCGAGGAGCAATTAAAGGACAAATTTGTGGTTGAGGTGTACCCGAACTCGCAGATGTTCGACGATAACCAGATTTTTGAAGCATTACTCCTGGATGATGTCCAGATGGGTGCACCCTCTATGTCAAAATTCAGCGTTTACACGAAGAAACTGCAGCTTTTTGATTTACCATTTCTCTTTGAAGATATGGCTGCGGTCGATCGTTTTCAATCAAGTGCGGCGGGACAGGAGCTGTTGACATCCTTTACGGATCGGGGATTGATTGGTCTTGGCTATTTACATAATGGGCTGAAACAGCTGTCTGCAACAAAAAAACTGGTGACACCCAATGATGCACAAAACTTGAAATTCAGGATCATGAGTTCAGATGTTTTGGAGGCTCAATTTCGAGCGGTTGGCGCCGAGTCGGTGAAGAAGCCATTCTCACAGGTATTCAATCTGCTTTCCACCGGTGTGCTGGATGGCCAGGAGAACACCTGGTCTAATATCTTTTCAAAGAAGTTCTATGAGGTGCAACCCTATATAACCGAATCCAACCATGGTGTTCTTGACTATATGGTTGTTACCTCGGTCAATTTCTGGGAAGGGTTGACTTCGGAGGAACAGTCCGCTTTGAAATCGGTGCTTGATCAAGCAATTGCGCACGGTAATGAACTGGCGGGCAAGAAAGCAATGGAAGATCGCCAGAAAGTTATTAATTCCAAGAAGACAGAAATAGTCAAACTGTCAAAAGCTCAGCGTAACGCCTGGGTTACTGCTATGAAGCCTGTTTGGCAGCAGTTTGAAGGACAGATTGGACAAGACCTTATTAATAAAGCTTTTAGCACTAATTGATAGAACGGAGTTCTTTCAATTCCTCACATTACAATCTATAGTGATCCTGTTGACTTTGAGTCCCGGTCGGCAGGATCGCTTTTTCTGCATTTAATCATAAGAACATCCGAGCTGGCTGGCAATTGTCGTATTGGTAGACAATGAAAAAGGTCGGTCAAATTTCCTTCTCCGGGAGCAGATCTTGATCCAGGAAAAAAGGTTATAGAAATGATCATGATTAAGAATCTTAAGCTTCGCTGGAAGTTGTTGATCATGATTATTCCACTGGTTTTGATTCCAATGATGATTGCCACCGTGGTCATCGGAACCGTGTCCATCAGGCAGATTTACCAGGAAGTTACCAAGGCAAATAAAGCGGATCTGGAGCACATGTCGATTTTTACCCTCGATATGCTTGAAGGGTATGCCCGACAAGTCGCTTACTATGAACAGGAAATTACCAGGGAAAGAAGGCAGAAGCTCCGTGATCTGGTCGGGCTTGCATCACGCCTGGTGCGCTTCCAATATGAACTCTATCAGGCGTCTGTCCTGACTAGAAAAGAGGCCCAGAAATCAGCGTACCAGATTCTAAAAACGGCAGAAGTTGGAGAGTACGGCTATTTCTATGTTTTGAATTCCGCTGGTGATTTGATTGTTCATGTCGACCGTGAAGGTGACAATATCCTCGATTACCGTGATGAGTCTGGGCGCCTTTTCATTAAAGAAATTATAGAACGAGCCAGGGAATCCAGTGCCGATGAAATTCTTTTTACCACCTACCCGTGGCAACGGCTTGGCACCACGACCGTGCCCCGGGAAAAAGATGTCGCCTATTTGTATTTCAAACAATGGGACTGGATTATTGCTGCGGGCAGCTATTCCCAGGATCCTGGTAACGCGGCCCGACCCGGTGGAGAGCAATTTTCTGATTTGAGAAAACAGATCACCGGTAAACCGGTGAATCGTCCCGGGCAGATATATGCGATGGATTGTTCGGCAACACTGGTGCTTCATGCTCAGGAAGAGAATGTTGATATTTATGAGATGTTTGACATTCCGGGTCGTCAGATGATTGCTGATTTGTGTACGGGAAAATCAACTTCCGGCTGGCTTTATTATCAGCCCGAAGCCCTGCAACCGAAAAAGCCTCCCCGACGATTTGCTCGATTTCGCTATTTTCAGCCCTACCACTGGATTGTTGTAGTGGAGATGGATGAAGAGGATTTAGTTCGTCCGGCAAAGGCCATTGCAGGGAGGATCTTACTGGTAATGGTTTTTCTTTTGATTGTGATGGGTGGGGGCGCCGGTTTGCTTACCTTTCTGGCCGCAAAACTGTTTACGGACCCGATTCGTTCCATGACCGCGGCAATTAGAAACGTCAAGAGCGGCAACCTTGAAAAGAGGCTGCCCGTTGAAACACAGGATGAACTGGGAGAGATGGCGCGTGCCTTTAATCAGATGTCAGAGATGCTCAAACGAGATCTGGAACTTGAAAAAAAGCTGATGAGTCAGGAGCGACTGGCTTCACTTGGTGTGCTCTCTGCAGAGGTGGCACACGAAATCAACAATCCCATGGGCATAATTCTGGGGTACGCATGTCATCTGGAGACCAAGATTGACCCGGCAGACCCGCACTACCGGTATGTGCAGGAAATTCGTCGAGAGAGTAAACGATGTGTAAACATTCTGTCCGATCTACTGAACTATGCCAAACCCCCCGAACCATTATATACCCCCACTGATCTTGTTCATTTTGTAGATCAGATTCTTACCTTTGCAACTGGCCATAACGATCTGAAAGGTGTAGCGTTCAAAAAGGTGATTGAGGAGCAGTTACCGGAAGTAATGATCGATCGTGACCAGATTCGTCAGGTGATGATGAATGTGGTACTGAACGGGGCTGCCGCAATGAGTGAGGGTGGGGAGATTCTGGTGGAGATAAGTCGCCGGGATGCGCGAATGGTAACCATCAGTGTTGTTGACAAAGGGTGTGGGATCAGTCCGGAAATTAAGGGGAAAATCTTTGAACCGTTTTTCTCAACCCGGAAGCAGGGAACTGGTTTAGGGTTGGCAATCAGTAAACAGATCGTCGAAGCTCATATAGGTACATTGGATGTTGAGAGTGTTCCTGGTAAGGGGACCAGGGTTCACATCAGTCTACCGATCAGACAGGAGAATTATGACGACCGCTTATAAAACTGAAATACTCGTAATAGATGATGAGCATGGCCTTTGCACGATGCTTGAAGCTATCCTGGGTGATCTCGGTTACCAGATTGAGGCCTTCACCGATCCTGTAAAGGCCGTAAAAAGTTTTGAGCCAGATCGGTATTCAATGGTTATCACCGATATAAAAATGCCCGGTATGAACGGCATTGAGGTCTTGCAGAAAATAAAAGGACTCGATCCGGAAATTCCCGTGCTGGTAATTACCGGCTATGCAACTGTTGAATTGTCGATCCAGGCTTTGCGAAGTGGTGCATTTGACATTTTGACCAAACCGTTCGAACCGGAAGAAATGCTTAACCGGGTACGTAATGCGCTGCGGCATAACGAGCTGGAAGAGGAAAACAGGCGGTTAAGAAAAGAAATCAGGGGTCAGGAACAGTTTGGTGAGGTCGTTGGCAAATCTCCCGAGTTACTCAACGTGCTTGATACCGCCCGAAAAATCGCCGGTCGGGATATTCCGGTAACGATTACCGGTGAGTCTGGCACTGGCAAAGAGTTGGTTGCAAATGCCATTCATAACTATTCTAAACGTAAGGATAAACCTTTTATTGCGATTAATTGCGGAGCTTTACCAGAGGCACTGCTCGAAAGTGAGTTGTTTGGTCACCGAAAAGGGGCTTTTACCGGTGCTGATCAAGATAAGCGGGGGCTCCTGGAGGTTGCCGACGGTGGCACACTTTTACTGGATGAAGTTGGGAATCTTCCGGTAGATGTACAAAAAGCTCTGTTACGTTTTCTTCAGGAGCAGGAGTTCTATCGTTTGGGAGAGACCAGCCCTACCAGGGTTGATGTACGTATCCTCGCTGCAACGAATGCAGATTTAAAGGAAGAAATGATCGCCGGACGTTTCAGGGATGATCTTTACTATCGGCTGGCAGTGGTAAAACTGAACATGCCGCCATTGCGAAAAAGAAAAACCGACATCCCGTTACTTGCAGTTCAGTTCATCGATCAATTCAATAAAGAATTTGGTACCAAGGTGAAATCAATCTCACCGCGCGCGATGGAGTATTTGATAAGTTACGACTGGCCTGGCAACATCAGGGAGTTGAGAAATGTCATTGAGGCAACCTTGGCAATTGGCGGTGAGACCACCCAGATCAGTTTGGAAAGTATGCAGCGATTGATGGATGTAGAAGAGCAGTCTGTCTCTGCTGAAAATTACGTGATAGAAGGAAGTTACAGCGACGCCCTTGCTCATTTTGAACATTCATATTTTGTCAAACTGCTGGCCAAAGCATCTGGAAATGTAGAGGTTGCAGCACAGATGGCCGAGCTCAATATTGCGACGCTCTACCGGAAGATCAAGAAATACAACTTGCGATAATTGCAGGCAAAAGAGACAGTTTTCGCAAATTTGCGAAAACTGTCTCTTTTGATTTAATCTTGTAATAACTGGTTGTTAAGGTATTTTTTGTTTCCTTATTTCTTCTTTTTGCAGGTAGTACCGGTGGCATTATTTTTGCGCATTTGCGAAAATTTCCTCTAATTAGCGGCTGGGCAAAAACACACTCACTCTAATGCACTGGAATAACACAATAAAAAATATATTTATTTCAGGTTTGATTTTTGCATATACCTTTGTGCCGGGCTCCCGTACCCGGTTGATACTAGATTACGTCTGACCAACGTAAGCTGGTTCCGCAAAAAGGTTGATGCCTGGCAGGTGAGTGGTCGCTGCGTACTCTCCTCCAACATTCTTCCAGCTCCACGCTGGTTTTACGCAGTGAGATTCAATCATTGCCGGGCATGACCTTTTTTTCCCTGCATTCTAATGACATCAGGTGCGCTTTTGGGTTGAGGTAAGTGGATTTGGTGTGTCCGCGTTAGCTGACGGTAACTTCGTTTTAAACCTGATTATTTTCTCAACTCTTATTGACTGGCAAGGATAAAATGAGGTAATACTATCATATGATATCAAAGAGAAAATCAGACAAATTTCAGGAAGCATAATGATCAACAAAGTCAAAAAGATGATGGAGGCCATGTCTCGTGAGCTTCCCGGGGTGCTTGCAGCAGCGGTAGTTACGGTTGATGATGGCCTTTCAATCGCTGAGGTGACCAGAAAAGATGGTGTAGAAACTGCAGCTGCCTCAGCTTACCTTGCATCGATTGTCAAATCTAATGGCAAAGCAATCGGCTTGCTCGCAGATGATGAGGTCACCGATGACATACTGATTACCACGAGTCAGTATCATTTTATTATCAGACATATGCCTGACCAACCGTTCTTTATTTTTGTGATGACCACGAAGGATGAATGGCTGGGCAAAGCGCGTATGTTGATGAAAAAATTTGAACAGGAATTGGCCCGCTTTTCCAGCCAACTTGAAGAACAATTCCGGTTGGACGAAGAAGCGTAACACCTCCTGTAATCTTGGTATACCGTAATCGCACGCACCTTTGCGAAGGTGATTAATCCTTTCATACCACAGAATTCTCAGCCAGAAAACTTCGTCAAAGAAAGGGTCCGGAACACAGATTTGTTTCCGGACCCTTTTTATGATTAGAGGGATGCCGCCTGTTCGATAATTTTTGAGTTTTTCTTGATGGTGAGTCGAATCCAGCCCAGATTGGTTTCTTTGTCCGCAACAATTACCAGGAAAGCCTCAATTCCAACCGGAGCAAACATTACCGGCCCGTCGGTATACTCGAGCATAGTCATGTTGAGCTCACCCTGGCCCAGCTGGGTACCCATAGATTCAGCAGAACCGAAACCTGAGGAAGCGATGGCACCGATCATTTCTGCATCGATACCGCTTCGAGCGATACTATCAAGCAGAAAACCGTCGCGGCCAACAAGGCAGGCGGTGTGCACGCCTTCAATGTTCGTGAATTCAGCAAGAATTTTTTGAATGTCTGTCATTTCGATGTCCTCTATAGTGTTATTTGATGGTTCTTCTGCTTCTTTTTCCGGTATAATTTCTTCAGGTTCAGAGACTTCTTCACTGCTGATGTCTGCCAAATCTGTATCACTACTTATTGCTGAAGGTTGAGATAATAATGGTTCGGACTCTTCTTCTTCATCCTCATCTTCCTCATTATCGTCTTCAGTTAAGTCGGAACTGCTGGCCGGTGGCGCAGGTTCATCTGGTGCCAGGGTAAAACCACCTGCCGGGCTTGGCTCTTCTGGTTGCTCATCATCCTCAAGGGGGGGGATCAGGTCACCAGTATCAAGATCTTCAAGCAGGTCAGCCGGACTGTTTAAATCAGTTACCTGTTCTGAGCTGCCATCCTGCTCTTCGTCATTTCTGACTGCGGCTTCAAAGAGAAGTGATTCAAGACTTTTTTTGATACTCATGATGGGTGGTTCAACACCTCTGATATTCTGGAGCGTACCACCCTGAAATTCTAAAATCTTGAAAAATGCCTCCTCTCCGCTGGACTGATCGCACATTGCGTGAACCACTTCACCCTTCTTGAAGAAAATCATACCTTCCTGATCTTCTGTGGTCACCTTTAGTGCAGAAGTCGCTTGCGACAAACCGTTGAACTGCACAATGTCCATCAGGTCAATGCCATCAACCGTACCCTGGAAACCATCACTGGTTTTCAGGACTCCTTTGACAATGTCTCTCATGTCATTGATGTCAAAGGGTTTTTCGACGAATCGCAGGCTGCCGCTCATCATCGCCTCGCGTTCATAGGCATTCGATGGGTAGGCAGTCATGATGATGACGCCTGTGTCGGGATACCGATTGTTCACTTCGATCAGAAGGTCAAGACCGTTCATCCCAGGCATGTTTATGTCGGTTATTACGAGATTGACAGACTTGTCGCTCAGTATGGCAAGCGCTTCTTCACCCGAACTAGCCGCCAGAATCTCGACATCAGACATCCCTTTGTTAAGGTTCCTCTGGAGCATCCAGAGCATGTCTTCTTCGTCGTCAACAACCAGTACTCTTTTTATTGCCATTGCATGCTTCCTCTTTCTGCAATCCTTGTTACAGGTTCTGGGGACGTAAGAACTCTCGTTGCCTCTTTAAAACTAGTGGTGGAACGACAACACATTATCAATTTGCATGCCAATGACACAAGCAGTCAACTAATAACTGAATTTGTAAGCAATTACAAGGTGATAAAATAAAATTAGCGGATGTTTTGAAAATGTAAAAGTGAAAAGGTAACGCGGAGGTGGTAAATATTTGACCAGCCAGGTGGCGTGGTGGTCAAATATTTACCATGAGTTCAACCTTCGATTTTGGTCCGAAGAGTATTGCGTGAAATTCCGAGTATTTTCGCTGCCAGTGATTTGTTATTTCCCGTACGCTGTAGGACGCGAGAGATATGATCAAGCTCCATTTCCTTCAGGCTTTTTAGATGATTTGAACGGGTGGACCCGTCGGGGACATTCTTTTCTGAGAGTTCTGAGAGTGCTAACCATTCTGACTGACTGAAGATAACTTCACGTTCAATTAGATTTCGTAATTCCCTGATATTGCCGGGCCATCCATAGGTGAGCATGGTTTGCGTTGCTTTATCGGTAAACCCTTTGATGTTCTTTTTCATTTCCCTGTTGAGCAGATGAAGGAAGTAATCTGCCAACAGTACAATATCGTTCTCACGCTCCCTGAGCGGAGGAAGCGCAATAGGTATGACATTGAGGCGATAGTAAAGATCCTCGCGAAAACTGTTCTCAGCAACGCCCTGTTCAAGATCACTGTTGGTGGCCGCAATTATTCTTACCGAAACCTTGATGTCTTTGAGTCCTCCGACTTTTCTGAAGGTTGATTCTTCGATCAGACGTAATAATTTGGGTTGAAGACTGATGGGCAGGTTGCCAATCTCATCAAGAAAGAGGGTGCCGCCATTGGCAACTTCTACCAGCCCTTTCTTGTCTTTCCTGGCATCGGTGAACGCTCCCTGATCATAGCCAAATAGTTCTGACTCGATGAGATTGGCCGAGAGTGTTCCACAGTCAACTTTTACGAAAACACCACTCTGGTGATGCTTCGCCTGGTGGATGGCGCGTGCGACCACTTCTTTGCCGGTGCCGGTTTCGCCACTGATCAGTACCGCAGAGTCGACCTGGGCAGCGGTTGATATTGCCGCTTTAACCTTGCGCATCGGTTCACAGGCGCAAATCAGCGATTGTCCGGCAAGCTCCTGTTCCTCGATCAGAACCTTTTTTTCAATTAACCGGGATTGAATTAATCGATGCATCACCGACTTGAACTCGATAATGTCAAACGGTTTGACAATATAATCAAGTGCACCTGCTTTGAGTGCTTCAACGGCAGTTTTTGCCTCGTTTATCCCGGTCAGCATAACGATGGAAATATCGTGGGAAATCTCTTTGATGTCAGGAATGAGTTCGATACCGTCACGATCAGGTAGGTTGATATCGAGAAAGATAATATCGATAATTGAAGAGTAGAGGATCTCAAGCGCCTCAGCACCGGTGGCAGCGCTTTGGATAGCAAAACCTTCGTTCTTAACGACCTGCGCTAAGGAAAAGCGAAGGTCATCATTATCATCAACGATCAGTACAGAGCCCATCTTACACGGATTTAAAGAACATATGGAAGGTCGTCCCTTTGCCTTCGGTACTTTGCACACTGATTGCCGCATCGTTTTCTTTCAGTGTACGGTAAACGATAGACATGCCAAGTCCCGAGCCGTTTGTCTTTGTGGTATAAAACGGTTCGAATACCTTTTCTGCAGCCTCAGGAGGCATACCTGCCCCATTATCAGTGAATTCAACCGAGATATATTTGGTCCCTTTTCGCAACAGGTGGTTGGTTTTGCGATATTGGGCGAGTTTTTGCGGACTCACACTGCGGGCGACAACTTCAATTTCTCCTTCCTGTTTTATGGCATCGATGGCATTGAGAAAAAGGTTGAGAAAAACTTGTTGAACTTGGTTGGGATCGGCAATTACCGGTGGCAGGTCATCGGCGAAACTCTCCACCAGCTCGATTCTTTGTTTCATCAGCTTATTGACGATCAGCGGTTTTATTTCAGCCAGGATTGACTCAAGTGAACACTCTTGTTTTTTCGGTACAACCGGACGTGCATAGGAGAAGAAGTCGGTGAGCAGTTCGTTGAGCCGGTCTACCTGTCTGATGATGCGTTGGGAACATTCAATGCGTTCTTCTTCAGTCCCTGAGCCCTCTTCAATTGATTGGGCCATGATCTTGATTCCGGCCAGAGGGTTTCGGACTTCGTGGGCAACCGCAGAGGCAATTTCGGCAACGGTGGAAAGTCGGTTCATCTTTTCCATCTCTTTTCTGACGTATCTCCATTCCGAAACGTCAGTCAAAGAAACGATGGTTCCCTCATCACCTCCTTTTGAGTCAGAGCGTTTGACACTGGAATATCGAAGTATGATCTCCTCACCATTTTCAGGTGAAAGGGTGATTTCATTTTCTTCTTTGCCTATCACACCGGTCGGTTCCGTCAATACTTTCCGGGCGTTGCTATGTCCAATGATGTAACTGAGGTTGTGACCTTCGAGCTGGGAGGTAAATGGACTGAGGATTATTTTTGCCACATCATTGCATTTCTGGATGTTCCCCTGGCTGTCGGTAACAATCAGGCCATGTTCCAACCCCTGGATTACTGATTCGGAGAAGCTTTTTTCTTCCCTGAGGGCCAGGATCGAAGCTCTGAGATCATTTACCAGATTTACCAGCTGCAGATCCATTTTCTGGTGGTCGATGATTGCAGCGATAACGTGAGCAGCGGCACCTAGAATTTCTTCGTTCTGTTTGGATTGCTGATGATTCTCCGGGGTGTATAAACAGATGACCCCGGTAACGATACCGTGGGTTGAAATCGGCACGCAATAGTGGCCATGGGGACTTTGGACTGCGCGTTGATCAGGGTGACGGGCTGATTTGCTGGAAACAAAACGTAATTTGTTTGACAGTGCAGCCTTTCCGCAATAGCAATGACCAAAAGGGACTTTACCACATTGTTCCCTTTCCTCCCGGTTAAGTCCATGCTGAACCGTTAAGGCTAGTTTCTTGGTGTCCTGCTCGACCAGAAACAGCGCGGCTTTTTCTAGCAGGTCCAATTCGTCTATTGAGAGGACGTATTCAAGAATTTTTGACAGCCGCTCTTTGAGCAGGGTCGGTTCCAAAGATATTTTCAGAATCGTGTTTATGACCTCAAGCTTAAAGGTCTTAGAGGCTTCAGCTTCAATCTGCTCCTGGTACTTTTCGATATTGCGAATGAAGATGGTGAAAAAATCACCACCAGGCAATGGTGAGACAACAAACTCGGCGGGAAAGACCTTGCCGTCTTTATCGGCAGCATTTTCGTTAATTTTAAGGGTGACCGAGGTCTCTTTACGATATTGCTTGAACAGCTTCTGAAATTGCAGGGTGCCGTTAAGTTCACTGGCAGGGGGGAGTATCAAATCAAAAATCTTCTTGCCAAGCGCCTCTGAATGCTTCCAGCTAAACAGGTGCTCCGCCTGTACATCCCAGGAAATAACAGTGTCCTGAGAGTCACAGCAGATAACCGCATAGTCACTGCTTTTAAGTGAGATTTGGCTGCCGCTTTTTGTGATTGTTGCCATATCTTGTGAAGCGATAATAGTTGAGTGCGTACAAGCCTACAATCATAACCGATATGCCCAAACTGTTTTGCATCTGCACTCTTAACAGAATTGATGGAGCGTGACAAGCTTGAGCTTTTTACTATTTCGCTTCGATCGCTTGACAGTGATACATTCAGGTAAAATAATATAGTCATATTCGAAACGGATTTTGATGAGCGTTTCGAGTTCACCATGAAACAGAACTCGCCTCAGGCTCTCACTGAAAAACCCTCGCTTCCCTGCTGATCGGTGAGTTCTGTTTCTTCCCAATTTTTCATTATTTCCACTAAAAAAAACACCCCTAGAATGAAACGTGGTTTCTTGGCGCTGCTATAGTTGTTATTGGTTAATATTGGTTATTATTTGCTGCGTACAACAGATTTGTTGACAATTATGGACAGAGGAGTACAAAAGGTCTGTTATTTCATTCTGAGGTTTGTCTGCTATGGCGATGCAAAAACAATATTTGAGTACAAGAGAAGTCGCGCAATTGCTTCATGTGAATGAGAAGGTGGTCTATTCATTGATCAGTGATAAGGGACTTCCAGCTTCTAAAGTGACAGGCAAATGGTTGTTTCCGCGACATTTGGTGGAGGAGTGGCTTGATTGTTATATCGTTAATTCACCGGTGAGTGGTAACTATACACTGGAAAGCGGCAGACTTTACCTGGCTGGCAGTGATGACCTGTTGCTGCAGAAAGCTTTGGAGTATTACAACCGGCAGAGTAGTGAATCGATTGGATTCTTTGCCAATATAGGCAGTATGGGAGGCATCAAGGCGTTACGACAAGGTGTCTGCCATGTTGCAGCCTGCCATCTGCTTCAGGATGATAATGAACAGTACAATTTCAATTTTATAGATCAGGAGCTTGAGCGCAGTCCCGTATTTATTAATTTCAGCAGGCGTCAGCAGGGGATACTGATTGCCAAAGGGAACCCTAAACAGATTAACTCGGTAACGGATCTGGCCAGCCCCGATGTGACCATTGTAAACAGGCCGTTGAGTACCGGCACCAGGTTGCTGCTCGATTACGAGATCAGTAAGGCGAATATCAGTTCTGATGACATACAAGGGTATCGCAACGAGGTTGCCAGGCACCTTGATGCGGGCTTGGCAATCCTGAGCCAAGAAGCAGATGCTGCGCCGGCGATCAGACCCGTTGCGGACCTGCTCGGGTTAGACTTTTTACCGCTGCGCTGGGAACGATTCGATCTGGTGATTAGCCGCGACCGATTTTTTGAGCAGGCAGTACAGAAGTTTGTCAATATTTTACACGACCCGGCCTTCAAGAAGATGGCAGAGGGTCTAAAAGGGTATGACCTTTCATTTTCAGGAAAGATGCTCTACCCGGACAATGCACCAATTTAGGAGAAGAGAAATGAAAAAGCGAGGTGTTTTCTTAGCAGTAGCGATGGTACTTACCTTCTACAGTTCAATGTCATTTGGCTCGGATAAGGTACTGAGTATGTCAACCACAACTTCAACGCAGGCATCAGGTCTGCTTGATATTTTATTGCCGGCTTTTACCGCGGATACTGGAATTAAAGTAAAAGTGGTCGCGAAAGGTACTGGAGCGGCAATCAGGGATGGTATGGATGGCAATGTCGACATTATTTTTGTCCATGCCAGAGGACGTGAAGATAAATTTGTCGCGGATGGTTATGGCACCAAGCGTTATGGGGTCATGCACAATGATTTTGTGATCGCTGGGCCAGCAGATGATCCGGCACATGTTCGCAAAAGTTCGGGGATCAATGAAGCGCTTGGTGCAATTGCTGCTAATAAGGCACTTTTTGTCTCACGCGGTGATGATTCCGGTACCCATACCAAGGAACAGAATCTGTGGGCGGCGTCTGGTGTGAAAACGGCTGAAGTAACCAAAACTATCGTGAAAAAAGGTAAAAAGATTGAAGTGACTTTTACCGAACCTACCGATGCCGCCGATTGGTATCGCTCGATTGGTCAAGGTATGGGGAAAACGCTCACCTATGCCGATGAAAAAAATGGCTACGCACTCACCGATCGAGGAACCTATATCAAATATAAGTTTGGCAAAACTCCGCCTGTTGACCTGGTTATCGTGAGTGAAGGTGCTGAGGCACTGGCCAATCCCTACGGCGTTATCCCTGTAAACCCGCAGAAGTATCCTGAAGTTAAATACGAGTATGCGAAAACGTTTGCCGAGTGGCTGGTTTCTGAGCGTGGCCAGAAACTGATCGGTGAATACCGGTTGATCGGCAAGCAGCTTTTTTACCCCGATGCCATTCCTCAATAAGGCAAATCGAAGGTATTAGTGTTATCTTTTGAGCTGTTGGGATTGATCGTAATCTCAACAGCTCAAATGCGGGGGGATTGATTACCGATGTTGCTGGACAGCCTGAAATCTGCAGTTTTACTGATGCTCTCATTTGACCGGGAGCTGGTGGAGATTGTTCTGGTCTCACTGAATGTGAGTCTATGGTCAACCCTGTTTGCTTCAGTGATTGGTTTGCCCGCCGGTTTCTTTATCGCCTTTTATCGCTTCAGAGCGAAACGCTTGGTGATGACCTGCCTTAATACCCTCTTAGCACTGCCCACAGTTGTCATCGGTCTGGTAGTTTATTCTCTGATTACCAAACGAGGCGTTCTCGGCCCGCTTGATCTTCTTTACACCCAGAAAGCAATTATTATTGGTCAGATTATCCTGATCGTCCCGGTTATCACCTCTTTGACGATTGCGGCCATCTCCAAAATAGATAAGCGATATCGAAGCACTGCCTTAACCCTTGGCGCTAACACCAGGCAGATGTCATGGGTCATCTTCCGTGAAGCGCGCTTTGGCATTACTGCAGCGATCATTGCCGCCTTTGGCAGGGTGATTGCCGAGGTCGGTATTTCGATGATGCTCGGTGGCAATGCAAAAGGTTTTACCAGAACCATGACCACCGCCATGGCCCTTGAGTATGACAAAGGGGAGTTTGTATTAGCTGTTGCGTTGGGTATTGTGCTCATGGCATTTGCTTTCACCATTAACCTGGTGTTCCATTTCCTGCAGGGGCGACTAAATAGTGATGCTGTATGAGTTGACCGATCTTACCAAGCAGTTCAAGGATCGACAGGTCCTTGACATTGATGCCTTGTGTCTGAAGAGAAAAAAGGTGTACGCACTGATCGGTCCCAACGGTGCGGGTAAAACCACGCTGCTCAACCAGCTTGCGCTCCTTGAGAAACCGACATCGGGCTCACTCACTTTTCTGGGTAGAGACCCGTGGGGAGTGGGTAATTCATTGTTGGAGCTCAGACGCAAGGTCGTTCTGGTAGATCAGTCCCCTATTTTGTTTTCCGGTACGGTCAGAAAAAACGTTGAGTACGGGTTGCAGGTGCGGCGTATCCCAAAGGATGAGAGAGATAGACGGGTCGCCCATTGCCTGCATCTGGTGGGAATGGATGACTTCATCAATCAGGATGTGCACGGCTTATCGGGCGGTGAGGTCAAGCGGGTCGCCCTGGCCAGAGCATTGGCAATAGAACCGGAGGTGCTCTTGTGTGATGAACCCACCGCCAATGTTGATGAGAAGCATCAGGAAGTGATCCTGCGTATCATCGAAGAGGTTAATCAGAATCAGCGCACAACCATAATTTTTTCAACGCACTTTCTTTCCCAGTCGAGACGGCTTGCTGACCAGACCATCATCCTGCGAAATGGTCGGATTTCCTCATACCGTGAAACCAAAAACAGTTTCATGGCCAGAGTCGTTGAAAGTGATTCAGTTCAAACCGTCGTCAGCCTTTCCGACTCGTACCAGTTCTCTCTGCCACCCGGAGTGATAACCCGGGATGACCGGGATGAGATCGTGCATTTCCAGATCGATCCAAATGAGTTGGCTATTGGTGATGTATCTATGGTCCCAGAACAGGGTAAAACAATCAATCATGGGGTGGTCAAGCGGATCGCCAGTGAACAGGATCGGGTCAGAATTACCGTGGATATCGGTATCTCAATTGATGTGCTGCTTGACAATACGAGCTATCGAGCCAGCTCCCCACTGGTCGGTGATCGTGTTGCACTCGCTATTCCCTCAGGGGCAGTAACTCTGAAAGAAGATTAAATCTTAATACTTAAAACGATCAGGCTGAAAAGGGGACGGTTCCTTCTCTGCTTCAACTAATCTTCTGAGTTGGTCGCATTCGGCCTGGGCGGCCTTGAGTTCGTATTTGATTTTTTCCCGCTCAAGCGGTGTACCATTTTCGTACTGGTCTTGCAGTTTGTGCAGTTTCTGCTGGGCACGGTAAAGCTCGATTGCGATGAGTCTGATCGACATATTTATATCCCTGGTAGGTGTAACTCGTATCTATTGGTACGCGCTGTTCTGCCTTTCTAACTCGACTGTATCATGATTATCAATATAATTCTCATCTCGCCAATTTCCTCCCATACAAATGGTGACCCTGAACGAGTATAGGAGTTTGATGTATTAATTATTTCTTTTAGGGTTGTCTTGCATGGGGATACACCCTTCGCTCATGAGATTTTCTCAATTGCTGGACGTTGCGTGATGAGCAGTGGCAATGGGCGCTTCTTCGAATTCAATCGATTTTAGAATACCAACGCCTAAATCAAAAAAAGGAGCGAGTTGATTCTCTAGCAGGGCTTACTGAACAATGATACCACAGTAGAAACAGATTCAGAAATAACCATCGATAGTATAACCCCATGTCCCATCAGAATTGGGTGAATGGCCTGCAGATAAGGTAGTGAAGGGGGTGGGGTTTTGACCAGATCAACAATAACCAACAGAGATTGCTGATGAAGCCAGTCCAAGGTGAAGTCACTGCTGCATTTCCTGTTGCCCGCTTCCAATAGAGTCCTCCCATCAGAACAAAGAAGTAGGAGGCAGAAGCGATAGAGGTTGCAATGTGAATCGCATCGATAATTGAATTGATAAAAAATGAACCGATGGAAGCAGGGTTCTATCACGTTCCTGGAATCTCTGAAATGACCTGGCTCCAGGATAATTGCGCTGACTCTGCAGCTCCAAACATGACCAGTACAGCCTTGCTGGTAACGAAAATAAATAGAAAGAGAAATTGAATAACATCGGAGATAAGTACTGCGGAAAATCCGCCTCAAACAACATACAGTGCTACTGCAAGGCCGACGATGACCGCTGAATAGAACGGGTCGAGTCCATAAACAGTTTCCAGAACAAGTGCGAATCCTTTGATGTCCTCAGCGGCAAACAAAATCATCACCACAGTGATGATAAGAGCAATGGGTAACCGCAAATGTTTTCCGTATCGAAGTTCTAGTACTTCGTTCTGGGTAATAGCAGGCAATGATTTGATTTTCTCCACCAGAAAAGCAATGAGCAAGAGTGCTAAAATATTGGGTGCGACAACCCCCCAGATGGAGCCCATTCCGAGTAGCATGTAGAACCCGGTGACCGCCAGAAGCGCACCAGCGGTAAGCCATGAAGCAGCTGCAGAAAACCTATTGAGAGTGCATCGGCAGATTTTCCCGCCAGCCAGAATTCAGTTGGTGTTTGTTCTCTTCTGCTGAAGTAGAACCCGAGTCCGACAAGAAACAAAATGTAAGCCAAGAGAACAAAAAGAAAAACATGATAGTCATTCATCAGAAACCTCCCGTCCAGCCAGAAAAAATCCCCAAGCCGAAAATGATCAGCTCGGGGATTTACCGTCTTTCCGAGATGTTTTACAATCTTTCCTCAAGGTGTTCTGGCTCATGGATCATACTACTTGCCGCGCCTTCCCATGCTGTTCGTTCATATCTTCAGCACAGTGACATCTTGCGACTTTCGTCCCCATTCACAGCTGAGGGTCTGCTCCGGTTTTCCACCGGATATCCTTACAGAAAAGTGTGTGTTAATGTGTTACTCCTATGGAAGATACCGATCATCTTCTAAGAGTAAAAACGGTTATCACATTGAATATGGTGATTCAACCATCGATTGAAACGACGTATATGGGAAGTACACGTGTTGTAATGTTGAGACATTACCGCTGGTGTATAATGCAGATGGTGGCATTTTTTGGCTCAACTCAGATCTTACGATTAGTATGAGTTGTTCAGCGGATAAAAGCGGAAAGAATTATTTTTTGTATGGTTGAACCTGGTTTGCGTTAATCGTATATCCGACATTGATGTCAGCTGAGCCGTCGACAAAGAACAGGTTTTTTGTGGCGGATTGTACGCTCATTTCTCCAGTGATCCAAAAGGGACTGAAAAGGCCTTTTATCTCCACGCCTTCATCGAACGTGACAAACACGATCTGGTTCGGTGGTGGGGGTGGGGTATGGATACAGGCACCCACCCACGGTACCAAAAGAAACTGCGTAACTTTGGCATCAGTAAATTCGAGTGGCAGGGCATAGCCCGGCATGCGGACCTGCTGACCATCTAGATCCTCTCGTACCGCAGCCCCCTGCTGTTTGCGAAGTTCAGTAGTTTCAGTCCTTTTGGCCAGGAGTCCATCAATATCGATATTTGCTTCTTCAAGCCGGCGGGTCGATTCTTCCATCTCCTTAATTGCTCCCTCGCTTGGTTGATCTCCTTTTGCTTGAAGTTGGCGCAGGCGGGCGATGATTGCCAAATCGCTTAATTGATCAGGTTCCAGTATTTTAAAGGGGTCCTCCAACGTTATTTCTTTAATCAAATCGGACCAGCGAAGTTCATGGATCTGGTCACCAGTTGCTGGAACAATGAATAGAACGATCGTCAGAAGTGAGATCGTTGTGTGATAAATAACCTGCTTCACGTTAGTGTTCGGTTTAGATAATTCAGATCCTGACAGATCTTGGAACTCAGATCACTGAAATCTTAGTATTATTAAGTGATACTTTCAGAAGAAGCCAGATTGGGAGCCCACCATTATTCCACATCCACTGGGTCCCCTAATCAAAGTGCATTGTTCTACATTTAGTCACCGCTCGATTTCTTTGCCGCCTGATCCTCCTGCTGCACGGCCTCCAAGGCAGCTGCACCGGCTGCATTCACAACCTGCTGCTTTTGCTCATCGGTGAGGTTTTCATTCTGGGTGATTTCTTTTGGTATATCAACGATCACCTTGCGATGCGCATAATGAATACCTTTGGCCGCCAAGGCTTCGGTGATCAGCCGGTAGGCTTCACGCCGTATCACAAAATGGGTTCCTGGCTGGGCGGTGAACTTCACCCGAATGGTCATGACCGAGTTAGTGATCTCCCGAACGCCAGCTGATTTTACCGGACTGATAAAATCATCGCCGTATTCCTCGTTCTTAAGCATTGCCTGACCGACTTTTTTGATGACTTTGCGAATCTTTTCAACATCGGCGTTGTAGGGGAAGTCCAGGGTGAATTTCACAACGACTCCACCACGCATGAAATTGGTAACCGCACCCAAGTCACTGAAAGGCACAATCTGCAACATTCCCAGGTGATGTCTGATCATAACGTTTCGAAGCGTGATTGCTTCAACAGCTCCGGAAATTCCGCCCGCCTCAATATACTCACCAACCCTGAAGGCATCATCGAGCAGATAAAAAAAGCCAGAGAAAACATCGCTGACCAGTTTCTGTGCACCAAAACCGACGGCCAAACCGACCACACCTGCACCGGCAAGCAGCGGGCCAATGTTGATTCCCATGGCTGAAAGAATGGTCAGCACTACCATGACCACCAGGGTCGAGCCGACGAATTTGCGTACCATGGGCAGGAGTGTGTGGCTTCTATCCAGATTTGCGGCACCTCCCCATTCATCCTGATCAGCTTCTTCATCAGTTGGCTCAGGTAATGATGAGGCAAGCTTGTTTTCGATCCAGCGGTCTATAAATTGCCAGAATAGCAGTGCAGCAGCCATAATGATCAGAATATCAATAAAGGCGGCGGTCATTTGACTGAGATATGGAATGTGAAAGTTCCATAAATCGGCCACCCAGAACATAACGCCGAGACTCACGATGATCCGGGTAACATTCGAGGCTTTGATATATGCGCGCCTGCCTGCCTCACGTGCTTCTTGCTCCTCTTCTGAGAGTTCGGTCTCTTCGTCCACTTGATCATGTTGGTAAATGTGCAGACTGGCCATAACATTACGGGTGATCCACTGACCAATGGAATTGACGACCAGCCAAGCCGGTACAATTAGAAAGGAGAGAATAAACGCGCCTTTCTGCGCACTGCCTGCGGCTGTGGTGTCGAACAGATTATTGATCAGCAGCAGCCAGAGAATGACCACATACACCAGGGCCGGCAGATGCCAGACTGAAGCAAACGCTTTCTTTGCCCAGGAACGAGTTTGTTCATCTTCATCGTCATCTGATATCAACGCGGTAACATGATTCTTATAGCGCAGGATCAGCATTATCATGATGATGGTGAACAGGGTTGCGGCAGAGAAACTGATAATCAGCAGGGCATCTTTGCCACCGCCGAAAATTCGTGTCAGGATGATTACGTAATAGGCTACCAAAACGTAAGAGAAAAAGTAACGGGTAGCACGGGCACAGACGTCTGCCGTTGTTGATTTCATCGGAAGAAACCTGAATGCATCCATTTTTGGGGAATAGAGAATCTCGGCAATAATAGCGATAACCTTGATTGTAGCAACCACGCTTAAGGTTGCTACAAAAAGCTGTTTGATCGGAATATGTTCGGCAGGCAGCAGAAGCAGGAACAGGAGATAGGCCAAAAAGATAAAGATGAATAACCCAATGATATCTGGAATCATGCGAGCGACTCCGGAAATCAATTTTGCCGGTCCTCCCATGGTAGGCAGATCTGATGAATCAATGGTGAAATGGGTGGTGGCAATCTTTATCGAACTCCACTTCCCTAACAGCAGGCAAAGTCCAATGATTCCAATGATAGTAAAAAAATAGATAATGGTGGGTAGCGTAGAACCCTCGGGTCGAATTTTGCCATATGCCGTTCCGATCGAAGGAAAGAAAGTTTTTGCGGCCGCCACGAAATTATCCATCTGGGAAGGTGAGGAGTCTGTGTCATTACCTAGATTGGTAAGCATTGCTGCCAACTTTGTGGACATTCCACCGCGCGCCGCTTCCTGGTTGCGGGCCGTATCTTCTCGGGCGGCATCTTTTTTCAGTTCCTCGATGAGTAGTTGCCTCACTTGCGCATCATCGAGCCCTGCCATGATTTCATCGACCTGAGATTCGGTATAGTTTCCCTCCAGTTTCGAAGTTGGATCTTCTTCTGCAATACAATATGAAACGGCGGTGAACAGAACAAAAGCCGAGATACAGGTGATAAATGCGGCTATGATTCGAGTCGGGACCGCTTCCTTCTGGACAAGTGTCATAGTAGCTACACTCCTTTCCTGGTGATTTTATTTCGTTTGGTTTGAGCACCTTTACTGCTCAGTTGTCGATTAAGACAACGGTTCAAAAAGAGGTATCGTTATCTTTCCCAAGATAATTCAGGTGTAAGTGAATGATTGCATACCATATTCTGAAACCGCCTGCTATAGCAGAGAGAAGAATGCATCAATTTATCAGGAAAGAAATAGGTTGGAACGGTTGTCTAAAGATTACTGATGATAACTACCGGGGTAGCTTTTCGAGGGTCGATCACCAGAGCTCTCTGGAGTGGTTGACCTTTGTGGGCGTGGAAAAATGGGGTAATTGAAGATCGGTTATCTCTTTGACAAAGGGAATAAAAAAAGGTCGGAGCAACTCCCATCGGTCCGACCTTATCCCCCACTGCGATTCACGTATTTATTTCACGCGCTCGCTCCCGTATACAGCTCATTGCGAAAAGGCTCTTTGACCTCTACTTCCCGTTCCGAAGGAGCAGCAATTGTTTTAAGAAGTTGGAAACCTAACCACCCGATGAGCATACACAGCGGGATAATGATAAATAAGGTTGCCGGAAAAAACCACGCCAGGATGATTGCATTTGCCAGTTGAGTCATTGTTATCCCCTCTTTTTGATTATGAACGAATCTCGCTCTTTTATCGTATCCTTCATTGTTTTCGAAAGATGGTTCGTTGGTTCCACATTTCGTGTTTCCTGTGATATAGCGAGATTGGTGCCAGAATTTGATTTTCTAGAAAAATTTTTCAAATGACATCTTTAACACACTGATATGTATGGTAATAAAATTTTCTTTGGTGTGTTGAGCTCTTTTGAAGAGAGGAGGAAAGGAGAAGACTTTTGCCAAGAAAGTAGACAATTGGTGGTTGGCGGTGTAAAGTAGTTAGGCGATTTCATGATACTTGGTCTTCCACCATCCACGCACCGGGGGTCCCCAATGGAGCATGAATATTATCTTACCGAGCAGGAATTTGCCCTTTTCAGTGAAGTTACTCAGTCATTCCAGACAATTGTCGATCTTGAAGCAATGATCGCGAGCGTGATTATGCGGTTGAGCCTGATTGTTGATATTGAGGGAGCGTCTATTGCGCTCCATGACCAAAAGAATGGCGAGTTCTATTTTATTCATACCGTGGAAGATGGTGGCTTCTCTTCGGTGACCAGCAAAAATCCCATAAAGATTTCAGATCAAAACGGCGTGGCCGGCTGGGTCCTGAAACATGATGAAACCGTGGTAATTAATGATGTGACCCGTGATCAGCGTTTTCAAGGGGACTTACAAGGTTCCCGGGAGTTTACCACCCGGTCGATGATCTGTGTACCGCTTCGAACCAGAAAGGGGTTTCTTGGGGTGCTCTATGCGCTCAATAAGAAATCTGGTGATTTCACGCAGAAAGAGAAGCGCATACTGGAGACAATTTCAGGCTCCATCGCTATTTCACTGGAGAATGCACAATTATACGGAGAGCTGAAAAAACATGCGGAATTGCTTGAACGGGAAAAAGAAATCCTGCTCTCCCAGATTCGTTCCGACTCGGAATTTAGTGAAATTATCGGCTCAAGCCCACCGATGCTCAGGATGTTCTCCCTGATATATAAAGTGTTGAATAACAGTACCACGGTTCTCATTCAGGGAGAGACTGGAACCGGCAAGGAACTGGTCGCCCGGGTGATTCATTTTAACGGCAAATTCAAGGATAAGCCGTTTGTTGCCGAAAATTGCGGGGCTCTGCCTGAGTCACTGCTGGAAAGTGAGTTGTTCGGCCATGTCAAAGGAGCATTTACCGGTGCAGTGCAGGACAAAAAGGGATTATTTGAAGTTGCTGACGGGGGGACGATTTTTCTTGATGAAGTAGGTGAGATGACCCCATTGATGCAGTTGAAACTACTCCGGGTCCTACAGGAAGGGCAATTCAGACCCGTGGGCAGTTCTGAAACAAGAACGGTTAACGTCAGAGTCATTGCAGCAACAAACCGGGATCTTGCCGAGGAGATCGAAAACGGGAACTTCAGAAAAGATCTTTATTACCGGATCAACGTGTTCCAAATAACACCACCACCGCTTCGGGATCGAAAAGAGGATATCCCCGATCTAGCTCATCACTTCATACAGAAATTCTCGGAGAGAAATGGATTACAAATTCCGGAACTTTCACCGCAGGCGCTGCAGACGCTGATGCTCTATCCGTGGCCAGGCAATGTTCGAGAGTTGGAAAATGAGATCGAACGGGCACTGACCATGGCAGGGGAACATGTATTTATCAA
>QZLB01000179.1 GCA_004796425.1 Desulfobulbaceae bacterium
AATCTCGGCACACTCCTTCAAACCAAGATTGAGCAGAGCCCCTTTCATGGTGTGACCAGCTTTGCCTAGCTGTTCAAGGTCCCCGGAAGCAAGAACTTTCTCCATATTTTCCATATGATTTGACAGGGTATTGATCAGTCCTGGAATCATCGAATCAATCTGTTGTGACTCGAGGTTGAATTGCTTTTTCAAATAGTCTTTAATCCGGGTATGGGCCTGTTGCATAAGGGTAATCTTCTTTATTTGACTATGGGATCAACATTAGATCTTTCAATTGATTGATCAGCTTGTCCTTGTCTATGGGCTTTGTCAGATACGCCTCACAATGCCCCTCTGTAAATGCCCGCATGATACTTTTAGAATCATCCAGGGCCGTTGTCATGATCACCTTGGTGGCTTCGATCTCCAGGATGCCGTGATCTTCTTCCATCTGCCGTAGTTTTGTAAGCACCTCCTGACCATCAATTTCGGGCATCATGATATCTAAGCAGACCAGATCATAACGATCATTATTTTGATAGGATCGCTCCAATACCTCTACGGCCTCCTGGCCATTGGTCGTGATATGGCAAGTGCCGTAGACTGAAAGCATTTCCGATAATAAAGTCCGACTAATAAATTCGTCTTCAACAATAAGGATTTTCATCGATGTTCCCACCTACCAACCCGAAGGTTTCAATTGCTGCTTCACCACCCGTTTTGTTGCACCTTTTCGATCTATTCCGTATGATATACCAGTCATTTTATCCGAAATAAAGCAAAACAGTAAACTTCTATGATTGGTTTAGAGCAAAAACTAATTTCACAAATCTGCCAAAGTGAAATTATTCAGCAAAAAGAGCGACTCCTGCTCGCGGTATCAGGGGGCGCCGATTCCACCGCCATGCTGATTCTATTTGCTGAACATTTTGCTGATCAGCTGAGAGGGACAATATACGTGAATCACCATCTCAGACCTACGGAAACTGCCAATGAGGAAGCTCATGTAAAAGAACTGTGTGACCATTACCAGATTATGTTCAAATCAGTGGACATCAATGTACCCGAACACATTCAAAATACCGGAGATTCACCGGAGGCTGCCGCCAGAACACTGAGATACCAGGCACTTGAGGATTGTCGTCTACATTATGACGCAGACAGAATTTTAGTTGCTCATACTTCGGATGATCAGGTTGAAGAATTTTTGATTCGGATGATTCGCGGTACAGGGCTGAAAGGACTCTCAGGCATGGACGCACTGACCGGCACGATAGCCAGGCCTTTGCTCACTATTGCTCGAACAGAGTTAACTGAATATCTCAAAACAAAGAACATTGGCTGGTGTCACGACAGCAGCAACGATGATCTTTCCTTCCTAAGAAACCGGGTCAGACATGAACTACTCCCGTTTCTGGCGAGCAAATTCAACCCATCCATTGACCAGAACCTGCAAAATTTGATGACACTTTTGCGGGCTGAAGATGAGTTTATCAATGAATACGTGACTGAACATTATCAGAGAATAAGCAAAAGTGACTCGCTCGAAAAAACGATCAAAATTCTCCTGAATCGATTTGAGTTCAACAGGTTACCTCGGGCAATCCAACGTCGAATTATAGAGCGTGCCTGTTGGCAGACGGGATGTCGACCGAATTATCAATCCATTAATGGTATCGTCGAGCATTCCTGCTCAGATAAGGTCAGCAGTGAAATCCATCTTCCCAATGGAGTCATCGCCATGATCACCCACGGTGAAATCGTGATTGAGAAGTTTCCTGCATACAAATCGGAAAGGTACCGGGTAACAGGCGACGATTTTGGCGAAAAATGGATCGAAGATTTTGGTTCCCATATAGTTGCAGCATTAAACAAATCTATCAGTTTGTGTAAAACCACCCGCAAAACCAGAATCGCTAATAAACATCTTGTTGATGCGAAAACCATTCAATTTCCCCTACTCATCAGAGCCCCACATCCCGGTGAACGAATAACACCGCTGGGTGCCCCCGGCAGCAAGAAGGTTTCACGCATTTTGTCAGATAAAAAAGTAGTCCGAGCCCAGAGGAGTCGCCATCCGCTGCTCATTTCAGGTACCGATATCATTGCTATCCTCGGTATCTGCACCGCTGAACCAACGCGAATAACTGATCACACAGAAGAAATTATCGAAATTGAATGGAATGATTATTAAGATTTTACCGTACACTCAGGCAAACGGTGTACGTACATCTGTCTGACGGGTGATCAGGAACGTTTCCGCAAAACACGTTTGTCCCCTATTCTGATCGTCAGCTTGATACGATCAAAATACTCCAGTATTGGAATGGAAAATTTTCTGCTTAAGCCGCTAAGGTTTTTAAAACCGGGAGCATCAATTTCGCCATTTTGTTCAATGAATGCGACCGTCTTCTGCTGAATATCATCAAGGATAATACGGTTATAAATAAGACTTTCACTTACTTTCAACAGAACGCCCTCCTTCAACAACAGGTCAAGAACTTCACGCAACAACGGTTCTGGGTAATCTGTAAAGTGTTCGAAGGTTTCCTTGACGGTTGCGGTCTGCAACCCTTTTGCAACATACCAACTCTGCAGGTCTTCCTTTAATTTCTTCTCGTCAGCTTTCAGGGCGACCTGATGAGTGATTAATCTGATAACAGAATCTTCCTGCACGATTTCTTGTTTCTTAAGTAGATCATTAATGCAGTAAGTGAACACCTTCTGGTCAATCTCACTGATAAAACTTGACTTCAACTCCTCTTTGGATAGTCCATTTTTAAGAGGATTCGTTTTATGGTACTGAGCCAGATTAGTCAGGATGCTGGCCTTAATCTCCTCCGCTATCTCACTGATTACATACCGTTGGCTGGCGTTGTCGACCATGACAATTTTTTTGGCCGATAGTGGATCATTCAATAGACGAGTCAAATGCTTGCCAAAAATACCAATCCGTTTTGACAGATCAGTAAAATTAAGCCCGAGCATTCCCTGTTCTTTGAGATACAGGAGGATCTTGTCTTCGGCTGTGCCTGTCCTCAAAACACCAAAGACCGTCGTGTTATAGTCACGATCCTTTTCAGCAAGCCGTTTGCGTTTTCTGGGAGATTTACTGCCCAAAATAGCGCCACCTCCGATCGTTGCTACAGGAGAATAAGACCTGATGACATATCGATCTCCCGGCCAGACTGCCACCGACTCTTCCAGTAGCAATTGGATGTCGACCTCTTCCCCTGGCTGTACCGTATCCCGAGTAAGCAGTGAAACCCTGCCCATAATTTCCGCAGTACCGAGATGAACCCTCACCCGGGCCCGATGTTTCAGTGGCTTCGTGTTGGAGGTGAGATAGAAGAAAGAACAGTCAAGCATATAGGTTGGCTCCAGACAACCATCGCTTGCCAGAACCATCCCCCGTGAGATCTCACTGGTATCTACTCCTTGAAGATTTACCGCGGTTCTGTGGCCGGCCTCAACAACCTCAACCGTCTCCGAGTGCACTTGAAGTCCTCTGACTTTGGCGGTTCGTTCACCCGGGTAAAAACGCACGTCCTCGCCGATTTCAGCTCTACCTGAAATGGAAGTTCCGGTCACCACAGAGCCAAATCCTTTCATAGCAAACACGCGGTCAACAGGCAGCCTGAACGGTCCGTACACCTCCTCAAACTGATGGCTTTTCACCATATTGTCGATCACCTCAATGACCGAATCTATCCCCTCTCCACTTAGAGATGAGACAGGTATAATAGGTGCTTCTTCGAGGAAACTGTCTTTGCAGAACTCACCTATTTCATCTACGACCATCTCAAGCCATTCTTCGTCAACCATGTCTTTTTTGGTGACAATGACCACACCTTGCTTTACCCCGAGCAGACGGCAAATATCAAAATGCTCGCGTGTCTGGGGCATAATTCCTTCATCGGCAGCGATGATGAAGGCCAGCAGGTCCATGCCGGTCACCCCGGCAACCATATTTTTAACGAACTTTTCGTGACCGGGTACATCGACAATACCAAGGCGGTGCCCACATGGAAGATCAAGATAGGCAAAACCGAGCTCGATGGTAATGCCCCTCTTCTTTTCCTCTTTGAGGCGATCGGTTTCGATTCCTGTTAACGCTTTGACAAAGCTTGTTTTTCCATGGTCTACATGACCAGCTGTACCCAATACAATTTCGCGCATAATATGGCGTGCCTGAAGAGTTACCGTAGATATGGATTGGAAGCACCTTCCTCCTGAATGGTGGATCGGCTTCCACCATAACCGTGTCCGGGCCAGACAATTGTTTCTGGCGGCAGTACCAGTAATCTGGTCTGGATTGCATTAATCAACTGCTGGTGGTCTCCACCGGGAAAATCGGTACGACCGATGCCCCCGACAAACAACGAGTCCCCGGTAATCAAGTCTGGAGCATCATAGAGGCACATACCACCTGGTGTATGCCCTGGTGTATGGATCACCTCAATGGAAACTTCACCAAAAGTGATCGTATCGCCATCGCTAACCCGCAGGTCGGCGGGTGGAGACTCTTCCATACCAAGCATTGAAAAGAACCCTTTCACCCGCTCATCGCCGAAAAAATCATCATCATCCTTGTGCATGATAATCTGAGCGCCGGTCGCCTCCTTAACCTTCCGGTTATCACATACATGATCGGGGTGCCCATGGGTAGCGATGATATATGCAAGCTCGAGACCATCGTCCTTCAGTTTCGCCAAAATCCGCTCTGCGTCACCACCTGGGTCAACAACCGCAGCTTTTCCGGTTTTTTCACAACTGAGGATATAACAGCATACTCCCATGTTTCCGACGATAAGCTGATCAACTTTCATTTTCAGGCGAGCTCCTCTTGTTTCCTGTGGCAACGAGATCAAGGGAGTCAGGACAACACTCCCTTTTCTCAATTATGGTTTAACCGTAGAACTTATTTAGAACCGCAACTCCCGGATTCGCAGCCACACCCTCCTGAAGTCTGAGCCATCTTGATGGTGACCGGCGGAGCCACCGGTGGGAGTCGATTCTCAACAGCCGATACGATCTCTGCAAAGGCATCAACTGCCGGACTCTCTTCTCCTGATGACAAATATGGATTTCCGTCATCACCGGCGATAACAACTTTGGGATCCATTGGAACGCGGCCAAGGAAAGGCAGGTCAAATTCTCTGGCAATCTCTTCCCCACCTCCTGATTTGAAGATATCTACCGTCTCATTACAATGAGGACAGACGAAACCTGACATGTTTTCGACCACCCCAACAACATCAACTTTTACCGTTTTACAAAAGTTGATCGATTTACGCACATCGGCCAGCGCCACCTTTTGCGGGGTTGTCACAACCACCGCTTTGACGTGGGGAATGGTTTGGGCGACGGACAGCGGTTCATCACCCGTGCCGGGAGGAGCATCAACGATCAGATAGTCAAGCTCACCCCAATCCATATCTGCAACAAATTGTCGGATCGCCTGGATTTTCAGCGGTCCTCTCCAGATAATTGCTTCATCGCGATCCTTCATCATGTATTCCAATGAAACTACTTTCAAATTGTCGTTATATTGAAGAGGAGGTACCAGTGCGTCTGGAGATTTAGGTGGTTCAAGGGTACCCTTCAAATTAAGCATCCGTACCACATCAGGTCCGTGGATATCGACATCCATCAAACCAACTTTATGTCCCTTTTGGGCAAGACTTAAAGCAAGATTTACAGATACCGTAGATTTGCCGACACCACCTTTTCCACTCATTACCAAAATTTTATTTTTAATTTTACCCAATGAACGGGTAATTGCATTTTCTTGCTGCGCGAGCACTGCCTGTTGCGATTCATTAGAACCACAAGAACTCCCACCGCCACATGAATGTGACATAACACTTCCTCCTGAATCAAATAGAGTTATTTCTTTTCCGTAACAAAAAGGCCATGCGAATCGTTACTCTTTCCAAACCTTCACGAACCTACTACAGTAATGCGAGGTTTAATAATTGCAAACTTTTTCATACCCGCTGGCATACCAGAGACACGTGCGATTTACCCATGCATCGTTGCTGTTTTTGTTGCGTAAAACCAGCTTTGTCCTTAATATGCTTTGCTTGACGATTTCACCCTTACCAGTGAATAATTTTTGGCATAAAAGGATACCCGATGCTTGGATGGTTTAAAAAGAAGAAAACAGATCCAATTCCCCAGACTTCTGAGTCGCTCGCTCCTCCCGAAGCAGGTGAGATAAGCAAAGAGGGTGAAATCCAGGAGCAGTCTGACCATTCAGCACCAGACTACCCGGAGGAAGTGGCACAATCATCACCGACCGAGAAGATCCCGGATAGTGACAAAAAAACTGTTTTCAGTAAACTTTCCGAAAGGCTCTCACGTACGCGCGAATCCTTTACCCACCGAATGGACGAGCTTTTTCTGGGCAAAAAGCAGATAGATGCAGATTTGTTTGATGATCTCGAGGAGATCCTGGTCACTGCCGATCTCGGTATCGGTACAACTCAAGAACTACTCGAATATGCAAGAAAAAGGGTTAAGCGTGATGCCCTTTCTGATCCTCAAGAGCTCCGAACCATTATTAAGGAACGTCTGAAACTCCTGATTACCGAACACGACCAGCCGGCAGAGATGGTGATGCCCAAATCGGGCCCCTTTGTAATTATGGTCGTTGGCGTTAACGGTGTCGGAAAGACAACCACCATCGGCAAGATTACCAAAAAGTTCCTCAGAGCCGGTCAAACTGTCCTGCTGGTTGCCGCAGATACCTTTCGTGCTGCAGCCTCTTCCCAACTCAAAATCTGGGCAGAGCGTAATAACGTCAGGGTGGTTGCACAACACGAAGGAGCGGATCCCTCTGCAGTTGTTTTTGATGCGATGAGTGTTGGTAAAAGCAATGAATATGATGTGATCATTGTTGATACCGCAGGACGACTCCATACCAAAACAAATCTGATGGAAGAGCTGAAAAAAATAAAAAGGGTGATGGGTAAGCAGCTTGATGGTGCGCCCCATGAAGTCCTCCTGGTTATCGATGCCACCACCGGTCAAAATGGTATCTCCCAGGCAAAAATATTTAATGAAACAGTCGGCATAACAGGAATCGCACTCACCAAACTTGACGGTACAGCAAAAGGCGGGATTGTTGCAAACATCGCCAAAGAACTGCAAACACCAATCAGATTCCTCGGGGTTGGTGAGCAAGTTGATGATTTACGTGATTTTGACCCCGAATCATTTATAGATGCTCTATTTACTTAAATAAAAGGCTTCGTAATTACACCTCCTATTTGACATGCAGATGAGATACCAACGACAGAATCCACCCGGTTGCGGTGGCTGTTTGATCATTGCACTTTTAATCATTTTTCTCACCGGTGGCGCTCCGGCGCTGATTAACGTAATGGGGTTTATCTTCTTCTCCGGGTTGGCCGGAGTGGTGATCTTCTTTGCCCTTTTCCTGGGCTTCAGTTACTGGATACGAAGACAAGTCTCTACCTATGAGGCGTCACAGACAGAGAGTCACAATAAATTTGTCTGGTTGCTGGTCAAAATTCTCGTACATATTGCCCAGATGGACGGCTATGTATCCCGCGATGAAGTACAGACAATCCAACGATTTTTCCAGCAGAACCTCAGGTATAATCAAACCCAGATGGCTTGGGTTAAAAACCTTATTAATGAGGCAACCAACTCTGATGAGTCACTTGAAGACCTGCTACAGGATTTCAAGAACTCCTTCGCCTATGAACCACGTCTGATTCTCCTTGAACTGATTTACCAGATCGCCTACACCAAAGATCCCGTCCCAGAAAATGAGCTCGAAGCCGCTCGAAAAATAGCGATCTTCCTTGAGATCTCCGATTATGACGCCCGGACAATCGAGTCCAGATATCAATATCGCCGAACGCAAACTGCAGCCGACTCGCTCCAATCTGAAGCGCACTATTATGCGTTACTTGGGTTAGAGCAGGGTGCGGATATGGAACGTATAAAGAAAGCCTATCGACAGCTCAGCATGAAATATCACCCTGACAAAGTGCGGCATTTAGGTGATGAGTTCAGGGGAGTAGCCGAAGAAAAAATGAAAGAGATCAACGCCGCCTATGATTTTTTTAAAAAGAAAAACAATGGTTAGCGCTCTGATACAAGAATCATAATCAAACACAGAATAGAGGACTTTCAGATGGCTGTCTCAGAGAAAATGAAACACTTTGGTGAGAAATCATCGTGGATCAGGAAGATGTTTGAGGAAGGTGCACGGTTAAAGGCAGAGTACGGCAAAGACCAGGTTTTTGACTTCAGTCTCGGGAATCCGGATGTATCTCCTCCTTCCCAGTTTCGTGATATATTGATCGAAACTGCCCAGGACACCTCTCCTAACCAGCATGCATACATGCCCAACGGTGGATTACCATGGGTTCGAGAAGCGATTGCTGCACGAATGTCGGCAGAACAGGGAGTGAAGGTCAATTTTGGCGATATGCTGATGACCTGCGGTGCAGCAGGTGCTTTGAATGTCACCATGAAAGCACTGCTTGACCCCGGGGATGAGGTTATTCTACTTGCGCCTTATTTCGTTGAATATAATTTTTATGTGGACAACCACGGTGGGGTCAGCAAAGTAGTTAATACGACAGATGATTTTAA
>QZLB01000313.1 GCA_004796425.1 Desulfobulbaceae bacterium
ACTGCAGGGAAAAATCATTCCCCTCCACTCAATAGATATTTCAGGACCACCAAAATGGCTAATGAAGCAAAGCCGCTGATACTGATCACCGCCAGGTATCCCCCGATCTTACCAATCGATTTCGTCTTTCCGAACAAGCCTTGAGCGGTATCATGAAACATCGCGATACCAGAGACTAACCCTGCGCCGCACCCGACATGCAAAAAAAGATAAAGCGGCAGTCCTACCAGGGCATAAGGCCATTGCACCAGGTCAAATGGACAGCGGTGATGGGGCATGGCATAGACATACGGGCTGACCCAGACCGTCACTACTACCAATGAAGCAATGTAGAGCACAAGCCAGCCGATGATCACGGCTATTGATAGGTATTTGTGGTAACAAATAACGACACGAAAATCATTGATCAGAAGCAGGTTGAGAATCATCAGGACTACAAGTCCAATGAAGTAGCCTGGGAGCAGTAGATCAAGTTCCATCAGACCCAGCAGATTATAGCCGTCCCGCAGTTCCTGATCGAAAATGACCCCGCAACAGGAGGTAACGATATCGGGGTCGAGATTGAACAGATATAACGATGTCAGGCCCAGATCAATGATCAGAACAGGAAACATCAGAAGATAGAGCACATATTTCTTCTTCAGCAAAGGAAAGGTCTCTGCTTGCAGATCAAGACGATGCAAGGTAACCCAGGCCAGTGAACAGAAAAGCAGCCCCAGTTTAATACAGAGCGCAGGTATTCCCCAACTATTTGCAGTCAGGGCTCCCGTGGCACACATGGCGCCTGTGAGTATCCCGGAGAAATGGTCAGCACCCATCACCATCACTCCGACGCCCATCATTTGAGTCACCAGGGAGAACTCGACCAGGGCTGAAGTGAGATAGATTCTGGATTCCAATTGAATCTGGTAGGTTGAGTCGGATCCATGATCCCAGTTTCTCAAGACTTTTACTGCCGTACCTACCACGCTCATCGCAAGAGCCACCGGAATTGCACTGATACTGAGAAGGGCAAGCGCCCAAATATCAGTGAGCATATCCGTTACCGTCCCGGCTGCCGATACGACCATCGACAATCTCAACAACTCGATCGACCACTTTGTCCGTAGTAACCCGCTGGTCGTGGGAGGTTATCACAACCGTTTTGCCATCACGCTTCAGTTCACCGACGATTGCCAGAAACTCACGACTCAATTGTTCATCCAGGTGAGCGGTCGGTTCGTCAGCAAGAATAATAGCAGGGTTATTCACCAGAGCCCGCGCGATAGCGACGCGTTGCTGTTCTCCACCCGAAATTTTATCGACGGGAAAATCTTTGCGGGCAGTGATGGAAAGACGCTCCATCAGCGATGCGGCGATCTGCTTCTGGACTGCAGGCGGGATGCCCTGGGGCAGCAGTGGTAGAACAATATTATCCAGTACACTTTGTCCCGGTAGGAGCCGAAATTGCTGAAAAATAAAGCCGATCACCTTTTGTCGGTGCATGGTTAAAAATCGATCAGGCAGTCGTGAGAGTTTCCTCCCTCCCACTTCAACCAGTCCGCTGGTTGGTGGAAACACACACCCGATCAAAGAGAGCAGGGTTGATTTGCCCGAACCGCTCGGCCCGGTAACACAGACGACCTCTCCCGGCGCAACGGACAGGCTTGCCTTTTTAAGGGCGTGTACCTCATTAAACTCACCCCGGTTGTACCATTTTTCAGCATCTTCCAGTCTGATCATCGTATTCACACCAGCGCATCAGGCTTAACAGTCCCGCTCCGCCAGGCAGGAATGATGGTCGCGGCCAGGTACGGAAATATGGTCAGCGAACCGATTAACAGCAGGTCCGAAAACCTGAAGACGGGGACCAGAACGACAGGCGGTTTGAGAACGGACCAGCCAAGCAGAATCGGCAGGAAAAGTGCGCCCTTGAAAAATAATACATGAATCCAGGCTGCCATATAGCCAAGACCAAACGAGATGGTTGAGAGTACCGCTGATTCCCAAAACCTGACCAGCATAACATCACTGGTTTGCCAACCGACCATTTTCATCAACGCTACTTCCCGTGCTTCATCGGGGCTCAGACTTGAGGCTCGATCCCAGGCAAGAATAGCAAAGGCGGTTACCGCACCAAGCATGCAGATCAAGCCGACCCCACTTCGCCAGCCAAATGCCACCTGGTACGTCTTTTGTATCTGGTTGCGGGTAATGACCCGGGATCCGGCTAATATCTTGTCGATTTTTCCTGCAATTACATTAACCTCCGATGGATTCGCAACAGAAACCAGCAAATCAGTCACCTGGTTTGCCTGGATTTGAAACAGATCGCGTGCATCTTCTATCGTGGTAACCAGCAGATCGGCAGTAACCATTGAACTTCGATCGCTAAAACTCCCCACAATACGAAAACTCTTGAGACTCAGGTCAGGTCGAAACAAGGAGAAATTCGACCGTTGCCCAACCCGCCTGCTCTGAACAAATGAGGTACCGACCACCGCCGGGCTGATCGCAGGATTAAGTTTTTCAGGAGAGGACATTTCAAGAGGTAATCCGGGAATCAACTGGTCCCTGCCGAACCGGGGATCGCCAATGACCGTGTAGTTGGCACCATTGATCTCGTCAAAATAGTATCCCCATATCCTGGGATTGATTTCAGAGATACCATAAATCGTATCCAGCTTGGGTATCTCGTCTATCGAGATCCCTACCTGCCGGCCTGCCTCCAGCTTCTGGACAATAATTTCCGGCACCGTTTCAAGCAATTGCACCGCTGCAGACCTGAGACTGTTGGACAACAACGAGAAAGAGGCGACCATGAAAACGGTGATTGTAAACACCACCAGGATGCTGACACTTCTGAATCGGCCCCGCCAGAGATTACCAATTGCATAATCAAGAATATTCAGGTGCCGATTGAAGAATGTCTTCATGGGTTACCGCGGAACGTAAAGAGCGCTTGAGGGAAAATGTTCGAGCGCCCCGGGGTGATTCATATAGGGACTAAGCGGATCAGAAACACTGAGATGTCTGATGTAGCGGGCATCGGTTGCCAGACAGAGATCGGTAAGTCCCAGCGTACCGACTATCTCCGGGACAAGACCATCACCCGCAAGCGTTTGCTGATGCTTTGCAGAATAGATCCAGAGGGCCGCATTGAAACAGACAAACAGTAGACAGAACAGTAGAAAAAAAGTGGCATGCCGGATCATTTTTTCTTCTTTTTCATCTTCATCATATGCTTCTTTTTCATCGCCATAATCATCTCAGCTTCAATATCATCAAAAGCGAGAATTGTCTTTCCCTGGTGATCTTTCATAAAATTGTCGGCCGCATCGCGCTTCTCGAACGGGATTAATTCATCTCCCATTGGTCCCAACACATCACTGCCGACCACATACAGCGCTTTTCTACCATCAATCCATTGCAAACTGTAGTAGTCTTTTACCCAAATGTCGGCTGCCGCCATATCGCCGCCACCGTCATACTTTTTCGGGTAAAAATAGTAGGCCATCATATCCTTGACCCCGTCAAACATCACCACCGGTTCTCCCACTGCATGCAGTTGGGCGATCCAGGATGGGTATTTCGCCACTTTCATTCCGCACACCGGGCAACGTTCATCTGGGTCCACGGGGTCGACCGGGGCAGCATTGAGGGCCAGAGGCACTAACAAACAGAACAGCATTACGATGGTTCGACATAGCATCTTCACGACGATTCTCCTTCGTTTATAAATTACTGCAGATAGTTACCGATCAATTCCTGCAACTCAGCCTCACTGACCCCGCCGAGAACTGCGGTGATAATCTTTTGGTCGGGGCTGATAAATACGGTCTGCGGTACCATTGTCACCTGATAAGCTGAGGCAACCTTCTGATCACTATCCAGAGCCACCGGGAAATCAATTTCCAGATCAGCAATAAAATCCTGCACCCGCTCCAGAGTTTCATTACCGGTTGCCACATACAGTACTTTCAAACCACGTTTCTGGTATTGGTCAAAATAGTGATTAAAAATTGGGGTATCTGCGCGACAATACTTACATTCGGTATCCCAGAATCGCAAAATCACCGGATGGCCACGCCAAGAATCCGATGAGATCAGCGTTCCCTGAAGATCAGAAATGGAAAAATCAGGTGCTCGATCGCCAATGCGCAACCGCTGATCACCTTCTGTTCCGCAGCTGGCTATCAGCAGTGGTAACAGCAGGAAGACGATGCTCCGTATTACTATTTGTGAAACCGTGGTTCTTCTCATTGGGACTTTCATTCTTGCAATGGTGTGACTTATGCTCATTATCAATCAGATGTACAATTAAAAATCAATCATTTTCGACGATTGGCACGCCCCACCCTATTATTTGTTGTGAGCTATCATTCTTGATGCTACAATGTGTTACAGAAGAAGTTTAAAAACCTTCTTTTTCATTCAACTCATGGGTCCCTCATGGAGCATGAAGAGTTTATCACCATCAGAAAAAAGCTCGAAAAAACCCAACGGGATATCGCGCATATCCTGGGCACTTCGGTAAAGGCTGTCAGCAGCTATGAGCAGGGCTGGCGGAAAATTCCCGGACATGTCGAACGGCAGATACTGCTGTTGCTCTCAAAAAAGATCGGGTTGGAAAAGAAAAACTGCTGGGACCTGGTCGGTTGTCCCGAGGACCAGCGGGAACGATGTCCTGCATGGGAGTTCAACTCAGGTGATATCTGCTGGTTCATCAATGGCACCATCTGCAAGCAGAAACCGCAAAAAAACTGGCACGAAAAAAGTGCGCTGTGCCGTAAATGCACGGTGTTCAAGAGACTAATCGACGCTTAATCGAGTTCAAGGCGTTTGAGACTGGTTGGGTCGTTTACATTCTGCCAGCAAACCTGCAGCGATTCCGGTATTGCTGCACGGTGAACCTTGTCAAAGCTACTGATACACCGGGGACGATACTCACCTTCAGCGATCATCTCGTCAATGAGTGATCGGCAACTGGAGTCATACCAGGCAAAAAGCGGCTCATCCATCTCTGTTGCCGCATTACGGGGAATAACCGCTTTGCTCCCAGTCCTCCTCTGAGCCAATACCCATTTAATCGCCTCCTCCGTGATATATGGCATATCACATGCCACAACCAGCCATGATACTGCCCTATTGCTGTTCAAAAGGGCAGCGATTCCACCGAGTGGTCCCGGTATATGAGGCAAGTCAGCAATTATTTGCAAGCCCTCCAGCGACTTCGGTAGTACTCCAGAGCCCGAAACAACCACGTGATCAACACAATCTGCTAGGATTCGGTAGCTCCTTTCCAACCAGGTTCGCCCCCCTGGTGCTGCTAGAAGATGTTTCGGCCTGCCCATCCGACTACTTTTTCCACCGATTAAAACCGCCCCATAAACTGGTTTCATAGTTCCACCTCATGCGACCAATCGTTATATAATCAATCAAGACAAAAGAGCGGCCGATCACTCTCTGGCAGATGACCGAGGTGTTGTCCCTTCTTGATAAACGTTTGGACGGCTGCACGTCCTTCTTTGCCAAGATCAAGTGAGAAATCATTAACATATAACCCGATATGGCTGGTTACCACTGATTCGGCCGTTTCCTGGGCATACTGCTTGATATATGGTTGGCAGGATTGAGGATCATGGTTGGCCTGCTCCAGGCTTTTGCGTATCAGTTGCTCAACCGTCCTGATCTTTTCATATCCCAAACTCCGCCGTGCCGCAATGCAGCCCAGCGGAATCGGCAAACCGGTTTTCTCCTCCCACCACTGCCCGAGATCACGCAGACAAATCAACCCCATATCCTGGTACGTAAACCGACTCTCATGAATAATGACACCGGCAGCAACATTACCTGACTCAACAGCTCCGGGTATCAGATCGAACCTCATTTCAATCAACTCGCATGAGGGTGGTGCCACCATTTTAAAAAGCAGTGCGGCGGTGGTATATTGTCCTGGAATTCCCACCCGCTTGTCACGAAGGCTTTCCAGTGCACAATCCTCTTTGCCAATTACCAGTGGCCCGCACCCCCGTCCAAGCGCACTGCCAGTCTGCAAAATGCAATAGTGATCCAACAGAAAACCGGCCGCGTGATAGGAGAGCTTTGTCACATCAAGCCTCTGATCAATTGCCCACCGGTTGAGGGTTTCAACATCTTCGAGTTGAGGCGGTGCAAAAAGCTGCCCGGAATCGACTGATCTATTTACCAGATGGTTGAAAATGTAGGTATCATTGGGACAAGGAGAAAAACCAAGACTCAACATTATATAGTACCCAAAAAACTGTTTATTACGGTTGTGCCGACGACACCCATCCGGTCAACCGCTTCTTCAATCTTCCACCGGCTCTTATCCCGGTCTTCAACCATATTGGAAACAACTCTCATTTCCAACAATGGTATGGCCAAAAACTTACAGACGCGAGCCAACGCTGCTCCTTCCATGTTCTCGCAGATCGCGTCAAAACGCTGCTGCAGGTGCTGCCCCCTTTGCTGAGTGCTACTGGCGCCATTGACCGTTACAAAGGTACCACGCTTAAATGATTGGCCATGGTCGGACAATATGGTCTGCGCTTGGGCCAAAAGAGTATTCTGCAAATCCATAATATGATCAGCGGCAAAAGAAATGGTTTCAAATGGCTCAATGCGCTCCCCATAACAAATGCCAAAGTCACCAAGACACTCTTTTTCAGCAAGACAGAGTTCAAGCAGTTCAATTGACTCTGCAGGCGGGTCGCGATGATAGGCACCCGCGATCCCAAAGTTGATGATTCCATCGGGTTTATCAGAGCGGGATGCAAGAGCAAGTGCCGTGGTTGCAGCTGCTTCAACCGGACCAACTCCACAAATATGGGAACAGAGCTTCTCCTGGTATCGGCTCAACAGTTCCCTGAAAGGATCCAATTCAAATTCGGTTGCAGTAACAAGCATCAACATGGTATTAACCATCTTCTCAATTTACAGATCATTGACTCACGCTCTTTTTGTACTTAACCATTATCCACTATGCAAGATGATTTAAAGCGCCATTCTTACGATTTTAACCTGCCGGATGAGTGTATTGCCCAACACCCATCCCAGAGACGGGACGAGTCCCGACTCCTGGTCTATAATCGTCGTACCAGATCAGTCACCCACCTTTTGTTCAATGAGATTGTCGCGCTTTTTTCCCGAGGTGATCTGCTGGTAGTTAATGATACCAAGGTTTTCCCCGCCAGGCTGCAGGGTGTCAAGCAGAGTGGCGGCAAAATAGAGGTGTTTCTTCTGGAATATCCCGCTCCAGTTGACCAAAATCAGCCTGGAGCATCCGCAATGTATGGTACCCAGGCATTATTTAAAAGTTCACGAAAACCCAAGCCTGGTTCAACCATCCATATCTCGCCCCACTGTGTTTGTATTCCCCAGCGGGAAATTGGTCGGGGAAAATGGGAGATACTTCTGGAGATTGACCAGGATCAGCCACTTCAAAAGGTCATTGAAGCCGCCGGAGACATACCGCTGCCTCCTTATATCAATCGCCCCACCGGAACAAATGAACAGGACCGGGCACGCTACCAGACCGTCTATGCCCGACAATTTGGTGCAGTCGCCGCCCCGACCGCCGGACTGCACTTTACCCCCGCATTGTTAAAAACCCTTGAAAACAATAGTGTCTCGATTGCTCCGATCACACTGCATGTGGGATACGGAACCTTCTCACCGGTTGAGGCGGAGATTATTACAGAGCATAAGATACACCGTGAATATTACGAGATAAGTGCGGAGTCAGCGAAGAAGATCAGACAGACAAAACAGTCAGGTGGTAAAATCTGGGCCGTGGGTACAACATCAACCCGCACCGTTGAATACGCTGCTACTAAGACTCCGGAATTCGGTCCCTCATCAGGTTGGTGTGATCTTTACATTACACCAGGGTATCAATTCAAGATTGTCGACAACCTGATCACCAATTTTCATCTTCCCCGATCCTCTCTGATGTTTCTGGTTTCCGCGCTTTGCGGTCGAGAGTCTCTTCTTCACTGTTACGATGTCGCAGTCAATGAAGGGTATCGCTTCTTTTCCTATGGCGATGCGATGGCGATCATTTCAGAGTAGCAATTATGCTACCGACCCTGATCATTCACTCATAGTGGCCGTTGGCGAGGTTGTTATTTGCCGGCAGCGGCAGGACATTCTGCACAACCTCCGCCTGTTTTACAGGGCGGCGTTGCGGGAGGAGTGTCATTCTTCTTCTCAGACTTTCCACTGCCAGGTGTTGCGTACCCGTCGGCGTACCAACCACCACCTTTCAGCTGAAAAGAGCTCATTGACATCAATTTTTTCACTGGTCCTTTACAAGTGGGACATTCTGCCAGGGGTGCGTCCGACATTTTCTGTTGCACCTCAAGGACCATTTCACAACTCTTGCATTCATACTCGTACACAGGCATTGCACTACTCCAGTCTTCATTAGAGAGTAAAATTCGCATTTCACTCTTTGCTTCATTGGTGGAACTATTTTTTTCGGTCGCTAATGTAATTATCCTGAACAACTCTGTCAACAGTTTGAATCCCTAATAAGATAACCAGCGTATCCGGCAATTAATTTCAGGTCATTATCTACACTTATCAAACGTTTTACTAGGTGCAAAAATGGAACAAAATGAAGTTTTACGGTGAATACTTGATTTTCCTCATCAAAAGTATATGATTATACGTAGTTTCTTTAATCTTATTTTAATTCTTACCTATCGAGGTGAAAAATGGCTAAATCTTTGGTTGAAATGGCAGCAGATATTGTTCAAGCACAAGGAAGTACAAAAGATATGTCTCTTGAGGAAATGCAGAGTGCGTTGCAAAAAACTTTTGAGACCCTGCAGAAATTACAAAATATCGAGTCGGGAGAGGCAACTGAAGTAACGTCTACCGACGCGCCGAAGATTTCACCTCAAAAATCAATACTGAAAAATAAAATTATCTGTCTTGAGTGTGGGCAGGAATTTAAGATGCTGTCAACAAAACACCTGAGGTCACATGACTTAACCCCCCGGGAATATAGGGTTAAATACGGTTTCTCGCTTCGACAACCACTTTGTGCAAAATCATTATCAGAAAAGCGGAAAAAATCAGGTAAAGAAAGAGGCATCCCGGATGCTTTGAAAAAAGCGATTGCGGCCCGAAAAAAGAAGACAACAACACCAGCTAAAAAGACAACAACCCGTAGACGTACGGTGAAAAAATAACGGTGCGTCCCTGTTGATAGTACTCCCCGGTGATCGATGCGACCATTCAGCAGCATCGATCACCGGGGCAATTACTCACCCGTAGAAAATATGGCCGTTTCATTGACTCTTGTCCCATAACATTTTTTCCTCTTTCTTGCTCAATCCTGTTATAGTATGAAGAGAAACGTTCACCAGTCTGTACTCCAATAACTTCCGGATAAACAATCACACACCTGTTATGTCAGCTTATCGTCTCTGTCTGAGTTTCCTCTTTGTGTTACTCCTTATGCCGCTGAACCTGCAGGCGAACGATGATGATACCTCACCATCTGAAACCCTGGCTATTGAGCTGCAGAAATACTACCAAACCCTCGGCAGTCTTGGTTTTTCGTTCATCCAGAAAACCTCCGGGCAAATGAGCGGGCGGCCAAAGAGCGGCAAAGGTCATGCACTTTTTGCCCGGACTGCATCGGGTCCGAAGATGCGTTGGAATTATAACGCCCCAGACCGACAGGTTTTAATCAGCGATGGACAGATCATTTCAATGTATTTCGAAAAGCTCAATCAAATGATTGTTGCTTCTGCTGAAGAAACACAAACTGATGTCTTTTTATCTTTTTTTACTGGTGACAAGCCGATAACTGATAATTTCATCGTGCTGGACACCGACACAACTGCTGGTGGTGATGAGCAAACCTCAAGCGCTGCGCTTTATACATTGAGCCTGATGCCCCGTGACAACAACTCGCAGATCAGTGTGATAAACATTTGGCTTGATCATGACAAGCTAATCAGAAGAATTGAGCTTCTTGATCATTTTGGCACCAAAACTGTCATTAATATTTCCGACATCAAAGTAAATCACCTGTCACTGTCAGCTGATGAATTACAAGCATTATTCGATTTCAAACCACCAGAAGGAACTGAAATCATAAAGCAATAACATTGAACTTTATTCAATCATCAATACTTTCGTACAAAGAAACAAGCAAATTGGTGTTGCAACAATCTGCCATAAAAACAAAATCGTAGCGAACGGGTACCCGGTATGGATCACGAAAATGACAGTTTTGAAGCGCTTTTAAATCAGCAGGATGAAAAACCACTGAAACGACTCTCTCCAGGACAGAAAATCCAGGCACGGGTCGTAGGAATTGATAATGAGACTATTTTTCTCGATGTCGGACTAAAAAGCGAGGGCATTGTCAACAGTTCTGAATTCACCGATGAAAATGGAGAACTCACGGTCGCTATTGATGACCTGGTTACCGTCTATTATCTTAAGTCAGGTGGTGCGGAACAGCTTTTTACAGCCCGTATCGGCTCCGGGGCCGACCGTGCCCACCTCGAGGAAGCCTACCGCAGTGGCGTGCCGGTGGAAGGGGTCGTCAAAACTGAAATCAAAGGTGGTTTTGAAATCACCCTTTCTGGCAGTGTTCGAGCATTCTGTCCTTATTCACAGCTATCCATCAGGCGGGTTGATAATCCTGCTGAAGAGTACCTGGGTAAAACACTCAACTTCCTGATTACCAAGTATTCGGAAGGCGGGAGAAACCTGGTGGTATCTGCACGGGCCTTGCAGGAAGAGGAAATGGCTCAGAAAAGAGAAGAGCTGAAGGAAAGCCTCAAAGTAGGTGACACCTGCGAGGGCACCATCGGCTCGATTCAGCCTTTTGGTCTGTTCGTTGATATTGGAGGAGTAGATGGTTTGGTACCCGCTTCCGAGGTCGGTTGGAGCCGGGTTGAAAACCTTAAGGAAACCTTTAGCGTCGGTCAAATCGTCTCCGTGATGGTAAAAAATCTAGATTGGGAAAACAATCGAATCACCCTAAGTATTAAGGAAACCCTTGCTGATCCTTGGGAACAGGGTATTGCCACAATTAAAGAGGGAGGGGTTATCACCGGACAGGTAAATCGATTGGCACCGTTTGGTGCCTTTATTCAGCTTGTCCCGGGAGTCGATGGATTGCTCCACATCTCAAAACTCGGTAAAGGCAGGCGGATTAATCATCCTCGCGAAGTGCTTGAGGAAAACCAGTCGGTGGAAGTTACCATTGAATCCATTGACCCTGAGAGCCGAAGGATCTCACTGGCACCTTCAGATTATGTTTCTGAAGAAGAAGCGGCAGAAAAAGAACGAAATGACTACCGCTCCTATGTATCTGATAATAAGAAAACGGAAGATTCCTCTATGGGATCACTTGGTGCGCTGCTGAAGGCGAAGCTGGACGAAAAGAAAAAATAACCATATACGCAGCTGACAACGTACTGATATTACTAAGACGGATTTTCGATAAGCGTCTGACGGTGCATCTCAAACAAGATAACGGCGGCGGCGACAGAGCTGTTTAGGGAGTCGAGGGTTCCGGCCATAGGAATAGACAACAGAATATCACACTGTTTTCTTACCAGCGGCCGTATTCCCTGCCCTTCGTTACCAACGACAATACAGGCTGGTATTTGAAAATCAGTTTGATAGAGTGACTGTGCGTCATCATCTTTCACCGCTCCAAAAACCCACCCTCCAGCCTCCTTGAGCTCCTTGAGTGCATCAGCAAGATTTTTTGCCTGATACACTTCAACCAGAGAAAGCGCCCCGGCAGCAGCTTTGGCAGCCGTCCCGCCCAACGGTGCTGAACGGTCCCTGGTGAGCAGGATTCTGTTTACCCCGGCAGCGTGTGACGAGCGAATGATAGCCCCCAGGTTGTGGGGGTCTTGAATAGAGTCACAAACCAGGATCCGCGGCAACATGCCCTGCTCAATATCGTGTTTGAATCGTTCGAGAAGTTGCGTAAGCGGCCTGATCTCGACCGCGGTACCACGAGCCACTACCCCTTGGTGTCGAACGGGTTCTTCTTTGTTACCCGTCACTCTGATCCGATCAACCATTGCATATCGAATCCCGTGAGATTTCGCCAGATCCAGAAGTTGGGTTATCGGTTTACCCCGCCTGTCCTTCTGGATGATCAATTCGTTCACCCGGTCAGGGTTTTGCTGGACAAATTCCAGAACCGGATGAACTCCCCACACCAGGTCATCACTCATTTTTATCCTGACTTCCCTGCCAAGTGAATCGGACCCTTTTTTCGCAGCTTTCACGTCAGTTCCTCAAGAATAATCGGCGTACCGTCAAAGCCTCGGTTTGCGTGTGCCCTCTGGGCATAGATAATAGATTTGAGCATTACTACTGCCTGGGAAAGTGTGTCATTGATTACCAGATAGTCGTATCGGTTCACAAACGCCATCTCTTTTCGGCCATTAGCCAACCGTTTCAACATGCTTGCTTCATCTTCGCTTTTCCGCCCTCTGAGCCGACTTTCCAGGGCGGCCAGTGAAGGTGGTGCGATAAAGATATAACTGGCCGACAACTCTTCTGCTGAACGCAATATTTCTGCACCCTGTACATCGATATCGAGAATAACATCGATCCCCACTGAAATTCTTTTGTCGATTTGACTCAGGGATGTCCCATAATAGTTGCCATGGACCTCAGCCCACTCTGCAAAATCCCCCTGATCGATCATCAAACGAAACTGGTCAACTGAAACAAAATGGTAATCAACTCCATTCTTTTCATTATGGCGCGGCTGGCGGGTGGTGTGTGATACAGAAAATTCAACACCGCTCATCTGAGCCATGAGCTCCCCGAGAATCGTAGTTTTACCGGTGCCCGATGGGGCTGATATGACGAACACATGCCCCTTCACTTTTGCTCCTCCTCACGCTCTGATTTAAACATTTCACGATATTCAGACAGCCCCGAACCGAGCTGCAGTGCCGCAACACGCTGGGCAATGGTATCTGATTGAACGGAAGACAGTACCACATGGTTCGAATCCATAATCAGAATTGACCTGGTTCGGCGACCTTCAGTCACATCAATCAAGCGTTCAGCCTGCTTTGCCAACTCCTTGATCTTTCGTGCAGGCGAAGATCCGGTGTTAATGACGGCTATTACCCGATCGGCCATTACGGTATTACCAAACCCAACATTGAGTAGTTGCATCTCAGATAACTCCCGAAGAAAAAGAAATTGGCGTACCCTTATTCAATATTTTGCACTTGTTCTCGTAATTTTTCCAGCTCACTCTTAAGTTCCACAGTCATATGCGCAACCGCAGCATCGTTTATTTTTGAAGCGATGGTGTTCACCTCGCGCAGCAACTCCTGAATGAGAAAATCAAGTTTTCTGCCGATCCCGCCACTCTCCGACAGAAACGCGGAGAACTGCTCGAGGTGACTCTTCAAACGGACCAGTTCTTCGGTAACATCAGATTTGTCGGCTAGGATAGCTACCTCTTGAGCAAGTCGCTGGGGATCCAGGTCAACCGTGCCCAATAGTTTCTCAAGCCGTTCATTGAGCGCCTGTTCCTTCTGCTCTCGTATCGTAGGGATTCGTGATTCGATCTGATCCAGAATCGTCTTGAAGTTGGTTATTCGCTCTCGCAGATCATCGGTGAGCGCTTTTGCTTCCTTGAGGCGCATCTGTTCACACCCTTCAAGGGCCTTGCTGAGCGCTTGTTCCAGAACAGGCCAGATCTGCTCCATGTCCTCCTTTTTCTGCTCCCGGCGCAAAACTTCAGGGTAGCCGGAAAGTGTCCCCACATTGATATTGAATCCAAGCCCCAGTGTGGCTGCCATTTCAACCATAGCATTTTTATACTTTCGAGCCAGTTCATGATCAACCTGCACGTCCATCAAGTCAGAGAAATCCCCGGTGACACTAACCGAGACATCCACTCTTCCTCGCAGGTAAGAGGTGGTGACCTGCTTTCGTATCTGCTCCTCTACCTCGTTATAATCGCGGGGAAGTTTGATTTTGACATCCAGAAATCGATTGTTGACGCTGCGCACCTCAACGGTCCAGGTTCTTCCGCCTCTGGTGGTCACACCACGCCCAAACCCGGTCATGCTTCGTATTTTCATCGCTACACAATCTCCTCTGAATGAATAAAAAAGGGTGCACGGGGAATGAAAATCCCATGCACCCCGTCACAGAGTGTCTCTATCCCTCTGTCTGTAGAGAAACTTTTTAGTTTGCCGGCATCGCGGCGTCCAGCTCTATGATCAGTTTATCGCTGATATCGACTGAAGAGTCAAAATAGGTAATCCCTGCTCTTGAGTCGATCATCAGGGTAAACCCATTCGCTTTCCCATACTCGGCAATGACCTTATCGAGTGTCTTGGCAATAGGGGCCAGCTCTTTATCCTGAAGATTTTTCAACTCAAAACGGGCATCTTCGGATTTGGCCTTGAATTCTCTTTGCTTACGCTGAAATTCTCGGATCTTCTCCTGCTTGGTTTCCTCACTCCATGCGGAGCTTTTCTTCTCAATGTCCTTCTGCATGGCTTTGAGCTCGGTCTCGTCAGTGGAGATTTTTTCCTTTATCTCTTTCATTTTTGCGTCAAATTTTGCTTTTGCTGCCTTACCGGCCACCGATGTGGTGAGTACTTTCTGCACATTGATCACACCGATTTTTACCTCAGCTGCGACAGCCGAGCCAGCAACACACAAACCAAAAAGTAACAACACACCAAGAAAACAGATTCTTTGTATCCTGGAAACAACCATGTGTACACCTCTTAAAAAAGGGTATGCGGGCCATATGGCCCGCATACCCTATGATAACTATGAAAATTACCTACGGTAATCTTCTTTATGGCTTTACGAAATCAGCCCGCCTGTTCTGAGCGTAGGTTAGCTCATCATCACCCATTTTTATCGGTTTTTCTTCACCGTAGCTGATGGTAGAGAGGCGTGCTTCTTCAACACCCAAGTTTACCAGATATTTTTTTGCACTCAGGGCACGTCGTTCACCAAGAGCCATATTGTATTCGTTGGTACCCCGCGGGTCACAACGTCCTTCAACCCGGATCGCCAGATTAGGATTGGCCTTCAGGAAGTCACTGTTAACTTCCATTTTCGAGACCATGTCTGAGCGGATATCAGATGAATCAAAGTCAAAGAATACGGGCATCATACCATCAATAGTCGGTGCGTTTGACATATCAGTGGGTTTAGTAACAAGAGGTTCTTCCTTACCCATACCCTCTCCCTGCTGCTGATCTGCACCATCAACCGGTTTTTTGGCACAGCCCGAAAACATCACAAGAGAGATAATTAATAACGCAGGCAACAGGGCCTGGATTCGACGTAACATAATTCCAACCTCCAATTTTAAATAAATGTCAATTGATTCCACACTCGCATTCTATCACGTTCCCCACCCGAGGAATAAAATAGCGGGGTTTGTTCCCTCAGAAATCCTAAATATAGAAGAAAAAAAACCAAATACAAGTAATATTTTGGTTAATGATACACGTCGGTATATTTCCGTACTGTTTTGACAGATCTTCGTGGAGTATCATCTTTAATTCAAAAAAGATTTCAGGATTAGTGGCAGCGTATGGCATCTGATCTGTCAAACCAATAATTCTTGAGCGACGTCCTTTTTCCTATAGTGCAATTTGCAAAATCGGTATAAACTGCAGTGGAGACACGAAATCGATACTCAAATACAATGCACTACATTTGAGCATGGCACCACACAATGTGCCATACCTTTATTATTACAGCTGTTAACAGCGGATCTGTTATACAGAGTCTGAAATCACGCTGTTGACAAGGAGCTATATATGGCAAAAATGCATGTCAATCCAAATCGCACAACAGATAAAACAGTTCGTGCCATTGACCGGAAACGGGAGCAGGAACGGCGAAAAATGTTCATCCACGCCCGAGATCACGCTGAGATGATCTCTGCAAAACTGGTACAGCGACTTATTGACCGGGAGATAATCGAAACCGATTCAGTGGAAAACATGCGAAGCGCCTTTGAGAAGCAACTCAGATCACTCCACATGCTTGATGATTTTGATTTGCAAATGAAGCTTGCACCAGTCAGAACCCTAGTTCAGGATCCGAATATCGTCACCCTCTGTCTGACCCAGTTTATTGTTGAAGATCTCGTCGATCATCCTGATATTCAGGATGTATTTGGTGAAGATATTGATATCTATCGGGCGGTCGACTCCATTACCAAGGCGCTCAGACCACAGTGAAGCATCCCTCGGCCGTTCCCGCGCTGGTTTTTTCAGATAGTGAGGGGAACATTCGGGATTTTCCTGAGCTTTCAATGGCTGGCCGGTCCAACAACCGCTATTTCCAGCCCCGTTTAGAAGAACTCATCCCTCTACCTGAGGGTAGTGAGCTCTTCACCTTGCCAGACAGGCTGCCCATTGGTACCGACCCCCACACCGGTGAACCGTTGTTGCTTGAAAGCGACCCCTATGATACTGACCGACCAATTAATGCAGTCGCAGCCTTCATGTCTCCTGCACATACGATGATCTACAATGCTGCATTCGAGCGTATTGATCAGGCTGTTACCCTCCCCCTGTTCGCTTATTGCGCTGTCGG
>QZLB01000250.1 GCA_004796425.1 Desulfobulbaceae bacterium
TACAAGGATTGATGGTAGTAATTGTTTCATGAGGTTTCTCCTCTCTGCAACATGAAACCATACCCAGCTTGAAACTGATAAGACTCATGCTGCTTTTGCAAGATACATAAGGAATTTGTAGTAATAACAATAGATCATAAACTATTTTATTCGCCTTTGGTTGGCAATGAAAAAGATGGGTAAACTCAGGGTGAATTTACTGCAGCTTCTTTCGGATGCGCTGGAATCGCTTGATTCGATCTTTTGTTGCAGGGTGGGTCGAGAGGTAACCGAGCCATCCGTCCATTGCCTGCTCGGCAGCTTCAGCATCTTTTTTGGCAGCGATTTCCTGATATTCTATCTTCAGGAGAATATCAGCAAAGTGATATGGTTCGAGGCCAAGTCGATTCATTTGTTCAAGGGTAAAGGTGTCTGCTTCCGTCTCAAATTTTCGTGAGTAACCGAGTTCGGTGAGGATCACCGGTAAGCCGAGAAACAGCTCCGACACACCGGAAGCATCACCTGTTAACGAATAAATACCAAAGGTCAGGATCGAATTTTGAATCAATCGTTTGAGTCCGTGCCGGTGGTAAATATGGCCGATCTCGTGAATCAGGATGGCGAGCAGCTGATCCTGATCGGTCGCCAGGTTTATGAGCTGATCGGTAAAGACGATTCTGCCATCGGGCAAAGCAAAGGCATTGGCCCCGATTTTTCCCCCATCCCGGAAAATAACGTCGAGGTTTAGTTCCGGATAGTGGTTGATGGTACGTTCAAAGTGGTCAAGCACCTCGTCTTTTTTCTGCGGATCGAGTTTTGAGGATTTGAGAAGGATTCGGTCCAGTGCAGACATTGTCTGGGACCCGGCAACTTCAAGGAGGTCTTGGGGCAGGTTCATCGCAATGACCGATGCGGTTGTGGGAATACCGTAACGAACAAATCCGAATGCCCCAACGACAAACAGAATCAAAGCAATCAAGACATAGCGAAACTTGGACTCGAGTAGATGGATGGGGCCTGACCAGTGACGTTTTTTCAACCGTGCCAGTGCCGCATCAACTTGATCATTTTGCTCAGTTTCAAAATGGTCTAGACCGGAGAAACTAATGGCCCGTGGGGTATCGGCAAGGCGTGGTGAAACCTTGGCCTGGAAGCTTTTGCCCTGTTTGATGATGGCCAGAGACTGAGTGTTCTTCAATACCCAGGAACTGTTCTCGTGGATAACCAGCAGTCCGCTCTGATGGGCCGAGGTCTGTCCGTCAAAATATTTCCCATAAATCTCAATCATAAACCAATATCAAAATCCATAAATTCTGCAGCTTCATCTCCCAGTGCGTTGACGCTTTCCTGCTCGGCTGCCGCAAACTCGCTCAAGCTGCCATCTGCGAGCAAACTGAGATGACTTATCTGGTAATTATAAGCACGAACCTGGGCGAAAGGATGGAACAAGCCAAGAGTAAACACCGTGGCAAGGGTATTGGTGATGATGATACCAAGATACGGAAACACTTCCATGGTTGATTCAAATCGATGTTTGGCCAGTCCGCTGGAGTTATACAGCAGGTTGTTCGCTTTTACTGAAATGTAGGCAAAACCATAGAGATAGAAAACGACCCAGAACAGCAGGGAGGCTGACGGAAGCAGAAATTCAACGAGTGCCGCAACGACGATGGTGCCGAGAAACGGCAACAGCAGTCTCAGAAATATCCCATAATAATCTTTTGGTTCCGCATCAAATTGAAAGGGTGTAGTGCCATACGTCGAGTTATCAACCAGGAACTGCTTCTGTCGGTAATAAAGATAGGGGAAAATCAATCCCAGAGTAAAGGGCAGCAAAAGCGGCCAGAACAGATAGACTTTGCACGCCTGCATATAGGTTCCTCGAAAGGTAAAGCGAATATTTCTGGTCGCGCTGTTGCGGGCATTAAAAGACAGGGCTCTGACGATCAACCACGGCAGCAGGGGGAGCATGATCAGAAGAAAGCCGAAACCCAGCAGTGGCACAAATTCACCGACCACCGAATAGAGTACAAAGGCAAGAAACACAATAACTCTTCCTTTCAGGATCGTCACCGGATTTGCAAGATAATTGAACGAGGACCCATCGACGCTGGTGTTGCCATAGAAGTATTGTTTCCTGCGCACCTTGGCCCAGGCTGAATAAATGCCCAGCGTGAGCACTGACAATACGATATTGACAATCCAGATCTTAAAATACTCCGAACCACTGCCACTGAAACTGAAGTTGCATGTTTTTACTGATAGTGGTCCTGAACCCCCACTTGGCCTGTCAGGCGATGATGAGGGCGGTGGTGGCGGAGGGGAGACGGATTCGGTGACTGGAACGTTTGATTCAATGAATGGTTCTGGTTGTGGTTTTGGGGCAGGGGGTGCTGGTGAGACGGGTGGCGGATTTTTGGGCTTCTTCTTCACCATCTCTTTTAAGGGGCGCCAGTTGGAACCTTTGGCACTCCTGAGCATGGTGTTGCCTCCGATACTCTTTTCTTTAAGCAGTCTTTTTAAATCGTCCTTGCTTACGGGGCCAATTTCGTTTTCTCCATCCTTGTAATACCACACGAGCGATCTTGCCTCCTGTCCGCATTCACCAGCAGTGAATGGATAAAATATAAAAACATGGGGTGATAAAATTCCTGCCAGCTCTGACAATAATCTCTGTTACTAACAGAAATATGAGCAAAATCCAAATGTTAATTGTTTTCACTAAAGCAGGTGTGGCTTCGAAACGATGAGGGATGTTATTTCTCACGACATCGCTGTCTGGTATTCCCGGATAAAGGATTCCACCTGCTCCATCGGGGTTGCCCAGGAGGTGACAAGCCTGATCACCGCCTGATCCTGGGTCAGTTGCTGCCAGGTGTAGAAATCAAAACTTCTGGAGAGTTGCTCTATTACCAGAGTAGGCAGGATTGGGAAAATCTGATTTGTCGGTGAATTAATGTGAAACTGGCAGCCCTTTTGGGCAAGTTCTTTCACCATGTGCTGGGCGGTCTGGTTGGCATGCGAAGCGAGTTGAAGGTAGAGGTTATCTCGAAATAGTTCGGCAAACTGAATTCCCAAAATCCTCCCTTTGGCAAGCAGTGCTCCACGCTGTTTGATCAGATAACGGTACTCTTTTGCCATGTCATGATTCTTCAAAACCAGAATCTCACCCAGCAAGGCACCGTTTTTGGTACCACCAATGAAAAACCCATCACTGTTTTGGTAGATGTTGGCAAAATCCAACCCTGAACCGTCAACACTGATTGCCGAGCCGAGCCGAGCTCCGTCAAGATAAAGCAGTAAACGATGTTCCTGACAATAGTGATACAGTGTTTCCAGCTCGCTATGACTATAGATGGTGCCGAGCTCGGTGGGATTGGAGATATAGACTAACCGGGGTTTCACCATATGTTCAAAATGGTGTTCTTTCAGCAGTGGCGCAATGTGTTTGGTGGTAAGCTTGCCATCACTTGTTTCAACGGTAAGGAGTTTATGACCAGTTGCCTCAATAGCACCAGCTTCATGTACCGCGATATGCCCGGTTTTAGGGGCAATGCAGGCTTCATGGGGCCGAAGAAAGGAGCTGATAGCGATGAGATTGGTCTGGGTTCCTCCGGAAATCAAGTGTACCGAGGCATCCGGATCACCAACCAGTTCTCTAATACGGGCAACGACATCGAGGCTGTGCTGATCGAGCCCATATCCTTCCAGTTGTTGGAGGTTACTCCTGGAAAGTGCGTCAAGAACCTGGGGATGCGCCCCTTCACTGTAGTCATTTTTAAAACTGTACATGAATACCACACGATAACAATCCGGGGTCATTCCCGGGGACATTTTTGAGCTGGCTTCTTAGGTACTCAATGTGACCGTGAAAGTCAATCTCGCTGCTCAGATATGTCCCTCTCAGGAAAACCCGGTTGTCTATCGTCTGGAGTTGATTCCGCTCAACTGGTTAACAATATCAGTCAAACAGCTCGAAACGGGTCCCTAACGATAGAGAAAACGAGTAAGATCAAGATTATAATTGAATTCCGATTGGTCTGGGATTGGATCATTATAGTTCCAGATCAGCAGGGGGAGATTCATTTCATACAGAGAACCATGGGCCCGGTAGGTTGGGGGCAACTCTTCGAATTCCATGTCCATCTCTCCAAACATAGTGCGCCGGTCACCCATGACAATCAGATCGCCAATGTGATCGGCGATGAGGTGATATTGGTCAACCGCCTGCTCTCGGGAAATGACTTCCTCAACCCCTTCCAAGGCACTGACAATATCGATGGTTCGTTTCTGATCTTCGGGTGAGTTAAGCCAGATCCAGGAGCATCCGGTAAAGTTGCGATGATGAACCACATAGTAGTCACGCTCTGGTGAAAGCACGAAACGGGCTGGAACACCTTTGTTTTTGAGTACTTTTTCCAAATCCCAACAGCGTGTTTTATAATTCATACCGTGGTCGGCAGTGGCGAAAAATGCCGCATCAGGAGCACGATCCATCGCATCCCCGATTAACTGATCCAGGGTGGTCAGGTGATTAAAGGACTCCGTTTCTTCAGGTCCCCAGGCATGCATGGGGTAGTCGGTAATATGGACGTAGATTAAACCGATGTGTGGTTCATTGGCTAAAATATCGATGGCAACCTGCCAGAGCCAGTAATTAATTTCCTTTGAATAAATATCAGCAGGCAGACCGTATTTTTCAATCTGCGCTTCGGTCACGGCCTCAGCAGCAATACCAAGATCGACATCGTGCTGGAAAAGCTCAAGCGTCTTTTTCTTGGAGGTGAGCAGAGCCGATTTCACCCCGTTTTTTCGGGCCCGCTCAAAAATCGTAGGGCAGCGTATCAACGCTCCTGAATTCATGTATTCCGGCTTCCCTTTCTGTTTGTTATAGAAGGAGTTGGCACTGATACCGTGATCCTTCGGCCAGGCTCCGCAGGCGATCGAAACATTATTGACATTGGTAACACTGGGGAAGACCCCACCAACAGTGGTGAAAAAGCCATTTCTCATCATTCTGTTGAGGCGAGGAAGCTTTATGGTGTCCAGATACTCCATATCAAGTCCGTCCATCATACCGACCACTATTCGTTGCTTGCTCATTTGATTACCTTTTCAAATCTGTAAATATTAGTGAATGTTGTATACGTGTTTAAACCATTGATAGTGTTTCAGGGTGAATGACTCATGAGGTTGTAAAGAGAAATCTACTCACATCGACATTATGATTGATCTCTTTGAATTTGGGAGGCTGGCCATTGTAGTTATAGAGCAGCAGTGGTATTTGCAGCTCATGTAATGAGCCGTGGCTGCGATAATCCTCAGCGAGCAACTCACTTTCTTCAGGCAGATCACCAAACACCGTATCCTCGTCCGGCAGCACCACCAGATCACCGATACGTGAAGCAAGCAGGCTGTATTTTTCTGCTGCCTGATCTTTATCCAGTACGGTTTCGACCCCGTCCAGTGATTGCAGGATTTTCACTACCTGCTCCTGATCACTCGGGCTCTTCAGGTGAACGTAGGCGACGCCGCCGAAGCCACGGTGGTGCTTGAGTAGACGATCAGCCACCGGTGAAACGGAAAATTCCAGTTCAATCCCACGATTCCCGCACGCTTTGGCCAAATCCCAGCATTTCTTCTTGTAGTTCATGCCATGGTCTGCCGTGAGGGCAATGGTATATTCTGGTGCGGCTTCATGAAACAATCGCAGGTACTCGTCCAGTTTCTTCATATGAGCAATGGAGTCAGGTGCTTCCGGCGGCCACATGTGCATGGGATAATCAGTGGTATGGAGGTAGATGAGGTCGAGATCATCACGGTTCTTCAGCAGATCAAGTGCGATGTCGCATAACCAGTAATTGATATCTGCTGAATACATTGGTGGTGGATCTCCATATTTCTCCCGAATTTCCTGCTCTGGAAATTCTGCAGCAACGGAAAAACAGACACCGTTAGAGAGGATTTTCGTGGTTTTTGATTTGCAGGTAAGCAGCGCTGATTTCTGTCCCGCCTGTGAGGCTTTTTCAAACAGGGTCTTGGTCGTGAGAAAGTCGGCGTGCTCCAGGAAAACCGCTTCCTGTCGCTGGTCATCGTAATAACAGTTGGTGGTAACGCCATGCTCATCAGGCCAGCAGCCACAGGCGATGGAGATATTGTTGGCGTTGGTAAGCGAGGGAAAAATTGCATTGCCGGTTTTGAAAAAGCCATTACGGGCCATGTGTGCCATCACCGGCATGATTGTTGGGTCGTAGTAGCGAATATCAAACCCGTCGACCATGATCAGGATTGATTTGTTTTTTAATTTTGATGTCATAGCACGTACCTTTTACATAAATCGAGATCGGATCGTGATACTGAATTGCTCCACCGCAATAACCAGCAGAAAAATGGACAGGATGATGGTGGCAGCTGTCTGATATTCGAACATGTCCATGGCCACCTTCAGTTCTATCCCGATACCTCCAGCGCCAACCAGACCAAGCACGACAGATGAACGGACGGCCTTCTCAATGGCAAAAAGTGACGAGTTCACAAAAGATGGCATGGCCGCGGGAACCACTGCGGACATAACAATGTCAAGCCGTGTTGCGCCAATGGTCTGGAGTGCCTCTTCGGGGCCCTGGTCAACCTCTTCCATCGCTTCGGCAAAGAAGCGGCCACAAAAACCGATGGTGTCGATAATGATGGTCAGGGTTCCGGCAAAGACCCCAAGACCGACCGAAGCGACAAAAAGCACCGCCCAGACAAGGTCTGGGACCGAGCGGCAAAAGGCGATGATAAAACGCGTTGAATAGTAGAGAGCGGGATGGGGACTGTTTCTCCTGGAGGCAAGAACGGCAAGAAAAAAACTTATAATAATACCGATCGTTGCCCCAACCAGCGCCATTTGGAAGGTTTGCAGCATGGCTAAAGAGATTGATCTGATCCGGGAGAACTCCGGTGGCGTCATCTCGCCAACCAACCGGGCCATGTTGGGAACACCGCGAACCAGATCCCCACCAGAGAGTCCACTGCCGCTCAAGGAATAGATAAAGAAGCAGATGCCCAGGAAATAAAGGAAAAATTTCCAGGCGGATGGCAGTTCGAAACGGTTGGGAAGGTTCTTGTAATTTTGAATTCCTGATAGTTCAGCCGTAGATTTCATGAAGATCTGCCGTTTGATAGTCTTTTGTTTCGCCGTTGAGATGCAGCACCCCGTCTTTCATGGCCATGAGTCTGTTGGAATAGGTTAATGCATGCTCAAGGTCGTGGCTTACAAAGAGAAACGTGATATTTTCGGTTTTGATCAGATTGACAAACAGGTCCATCACTTCTCTGCCAACCTTAGGGTCGAGGCTTGCCACCGGTTCATCTGCCATGATGAAATCAGGTTTTTGCATCAATGCCCGGGCGATTGCAACACGTTGGGATTCCCCACCAGAGAGCTGGTCTGCCCTGCTGTTTGCCAGGTGTGGAAGGCCTACCTTTTCAAGACAACCGATGGCTTGTTCCCTTATTTCTGCAGGTGCAAACCCCTGGCGCCATCTCCTGAACCCCCAACCACTGTTCATAGAGCCATGAATGACATTACTCAGCACCGTCAGGCGGGGAACAAGATTGTGGCGCTGGAAAATGAGACCCACTCGGGAACGTAGCGCCCGGAGTGGTGAACGCCGAAGTGAGGTGACAGGCATACCGAGAAGCGATATTTCTCCTCGATCTGGCTCAACCAGCCGAAGGCAGCAGCGCAACAAGGTTGATTTACCACTGCCATTTCCCCCGATAAGGGCCACCGCATCACCCTTTTTAATCGAAAAAGAGACGTCATCGAGGATGACGCCTCGGCCATCAAATGATTTTGCAAGAGAGGAAACCGCCAGATGAATTTCCTCTCCCGAAATCATATCACTATCGATATATGTCGTTTCCGATTGCAAAAGCATAGGCTACTCGACAAAGCCGGCAAATTTCGGATAGCCAATGGTGATGTACATTGAGCGGACGTAGTTGTAATCTTCGTCCTTTACCGATGGCAGGAATTTCATGCCGGCATATTTCTTGTTATCTTCTCCGGTAAGAATGGCACCAACCAGTTGGTCAGAGTTCTCAGTGAAGACCTTTTTCACTTTGGCAATGGTGTCCTTATCGATATGGGGTGCGGCCAACAGTACATCATTGGGCAGATCCGGTCCGCGGGCAATCACTTTGAATGCACCTGGTTCAAGGTCTTTATCCTTGCCACGCAGTTTCAGAAATTTGTCAGTGGTCATTCCCCAGGCGGCTACATCGCCCCGTTTCAGAGATTGCCAACCTAAGTCAACGCTGGTGTGCAGGACTTTAACATCTTTGAGCGGGTCCAATCCGTTATCGGCCAGAATCTGCAATGGTGCAAGGTGCTTGGAGGTGGAACCAACACTACCAATGGCCAGCTTTTTTCCTTTGAGATCACCGATATTGTTAATACCACTGTCAGCCAGGACAACCACGGAGCAATAGTAATCGGGGCGTGAGAAACCGATAACCGGGGTTGAATTGGTCAGTTGCTTGAACACGACATACTCGGCGGGGCCGGTCAGAACAAAGTCGATCGTTTTTGACTTGACGGCTTCAACGGCTGCGGTGCGATTGGGTACGGGATAAAATTCTACTTCGGTACCAAGCTTTTCTGAGAGTATATCTCTGAAGGCGCCGAATTCACGTTGCAGCATTTCAAGGCCTTCGATATCTGTTACCGCAAGTTTGATTGCTGAACCGGATGCAAGCAACGTCGCCGGCATCGCCAGCATTACAAGTAACAGGCAGGTGAGTCGCAGAACATGTGCGATGAGTTTCATTTTTCTTCCTCCAAGGGTGGGTGAGTGCGTATGTTTCTGGTTTCTGGTTGATGAGTATACAAGCAAGAGGATCTGATCCGTTCGGACCAAATCAGCACTGTATGGCAAAAGAAATTAGCAAGGCGAGATTAATGTGAGATAAAAATGAAATTAAACAAATATTAAAGAAATTTGTATTTACATATATAGTTTATAAGTTTTTATTATATAATATGAACTTCTCTCTCAAACAGCTCCAGTCATTTCTTGCTGTCGTCCAACACGGCTCAACGCTTGCCGCTGCAACTGAGCTGTCGATCAGCCAGCCGGCGGTTTCTTCTGCCCTTGCCGGACTCGAAGATAATCTCGGGACACCACTTTTCTACCGCTGGAGAAAGCGGATGGTGCTTAATGAGAGAGGGCGGGCATTGCTCCCCATGGCCCGGCGGTTGGTTGATAATGCCCGGGAACTTGATCAGATGTTTTCAGCGGCAGATCCCAAAAAAGGTAGCATCCTTCGGCTTGGCGCATCTCGCACTATGGCAAGTTACGTCATTTCTGAAGTACTGGCGGATTTTGCCTCCAGCCAGCCGGGGGTTCGAATAGAAGTCGTCTCCAGAAATACTGCCGGTGTCATTTCGCAAATCGAAGATTTTTCTCTTGATATTGGAGTAATTGCCGGGGTCGCCAACAAGCCTGATATCATTAACTTCCCCTGGATTACTGATTCATTGTGCCTATTCTGTTCAAAAGATCACCCCCTGGCCCAGAAAAAAGTAATTGACCCAGAGGATCTGCTTGCAGCTCAATGGATTGTCAGAGAACAGGGAAGTGGAACGTTGGAGTTGCTGTATGGAGCCATACCTGATCAGATGAAACCGCTTCAGGTAGCGATGACGCTTGACAATATCGAATCGATAAAAAGAACCGTTGAAAAAACCGCATTTCTGGGTTGTGTATCGCGCTATGCACTGAAAAATGAGGTGGCGCAAGGTCGCCTAAAAACACTTGAAACCCCGTTTCTCAATTTGGATCGCAACTATTCAATCATTGTCCACCGTGAAAAGCAGAACAGTGTATTGTTCAGTTATTTTATTCAATTTTGCCTCGAGGCCTTTCGTGCGTCAACAGACTCACTTAACGGAGCAAAGGGGAAGTAATCGTGTCCCCGATGGGAGACCTCGGAGTGGAAACTGGCAAAAATAAATTCATGGGGGATGAATTTATCGGGTATAGTAGACCTATGATGAGTGCGGTGGTTGTACTCGAGTGGAAACATGGTAGTAAAGATGGCACATCACAACCTTCTTGAGAAAATTGAAGAATATATCACTGGCTGGATGGCGGATCGGGCAAATAATGCAATTGAACCGGGCTCTGCCAAACCAGCGTTTGGAGTACCGCTGATTGGTGCGGCTTGTGGAGAAGATCCACTCTTCCCATTTCTGAAAAACGATATCGGTACAGATTTTTACTGGACCCCAGAGCAGGCATATGGACTTGCCTTTCCCGATCAACCGGTAAAACCTGATGAGTTGATGGTCATCAGTTGGGTATTACCTCAAACCAAAGAGACGCGTACAGCTCACCGGCAGGCCAAAAATTTCCCCAGTATCGAGTGGAGTAAAGCCAGGCATTATGGTGAAATGGTTAACGGGAAACTTCGGCAATCGGTGGTAAGGTTTCTCAAAGAGCAGGGGGTGAAAAGTTGTGCGCCGATGTTACTCCCTCAATTTAAAAAGTCTATTTCCGACAGATACGGTTTTGCTTCTTCATGGTCAGAACGACACACTGCATATGTCTGTGGTCTGGGCACCTTTGGCCTATCCGATGGCTTGATCACCTCGGTGGGAAAGGCGATACGGGTTGGTTCGGTAATTGGCAAAATGCGGTTTGAGCCGACAACCAGGTCGTACCAGCGACATCAACAGTGGTGTCTGCATTTTAATGATAAAAAATGCATGGTCTGTGCTCGCCGTTGTCCGGCTGATGCCATATCTTCTGAAGGACATGATAAAAAGAAGTGCAAGACCTACATTCGATCCGTTACCGCTCCGCATGTAGAACAAGAGCAACTGGGTGTGCGGGTAAATAGTTGTGGAATCTGCCAGACCAAGGTTCCCTGCGAATCGTTTAACCCGACAAGAAGAAAAAGAGGGAGCCGGACACTCGGTGAGGTGGGATGAGATTCGGCCGATGAAACTATTATTGGCCTGGTGAAATTGTTCACCAGGTTCATTTTTCTGATCGTTGAAAACACACAGTATAAGTCTTGAGATGGAGGATACGCAGATGAAAAAAGTAAGTCAGATTATTTTAAGTAAATACTCTCCGCTGATGAGTGTCGACACGACCTTGATTGGCAGTGATGGGAAAGAGATCAAGACTCCCCGGGTGAACTCTTTATGCCGGTGTGGAGAGTCCAAGTACAAGCCGCATTGTGATGGCACCCATGCAACAATCGGTTTCGATGGGACTCGGGAAGACTCAGAAAAAGCTAAGCCGGAGGTGTATGAAGGCAAAGAAATTACCATCGTTTTTGATCGTTATCTCTGTATGGGGGCCGGATATTGTGGTGAGCTGGAATCGGTCTTTGGAACCCATGAGAAACCGATTTACGAACCGGATGGTGCCTCACCTGAAGAGATCATTGCCACCATAAAGAAATGTCCTTCAGGAGCGCTGTCTTATATACTAAATGGTAAGCATGAGAAGGATTACTTCGAGACAACCCAGATCGTCGTCGAGCAGAATGGTCCTTTACACTGCCAAGGTGAGATCACCCTGATTGATGATCAGGAATCTGATAAAGTTCTGCCGGGTTGTGACCATTTTACCCTCTGCCGCTGCGGGGACTCCAAAAAGAAACCGGTCTGTGACGGCAGTCATCTTGATAACGGTTTTACAGGTTAGCTCAACCTTTTAAGGCTGGAGAAGGAAGCCCGGAAGAGGCACAATCGCTTCCGGGCCCTGTTTATTCTGTTTTCTTGGCAAATTTATCGGTAACCACAACCTCACCTTTTGGTGGAGCAAGTGGTTTCTTTGTCAGATCCGGGTCCTGGCGATATTCCTCGATCAAGGAAACGGCCTGGAAGGGCAACATCAGTTGCCTCACATCCTGAAAGTTCTTTCTGATTTCATCATCAGCGGGGTTAATCAAAACCCCTTTTTCAGGCAGAACCAAGTCCTTTATCGATACAAAATAGGGATGGGTCATATCAAGACTGTGGGCCTTGAGCACATATTCCTTTTCCTTCCAGGTAAAATGGATACGAAAGATATTCATGTTATGTGGTTCCAGAAATCGTTAAATGTATACCCTTATAATTCCAGGTATCGGCAAGGACGAAGTGAGAGAGATTTCTTGCTCGTTTCGAGATAGGGCTCAGCCCACTTGTTGTATTCCTCTCATAATCTTTATTGATAAGTTGCGAGTCAATTCGTATCGCATGATTTTAAGCGATCTGAGTACGAATAGGAATTAAATAATCCCGCCCATAACAAAATGAAGGAGCGAAAAATGATATTCGAAGGAACATCACCTTTGAAATTGCAGGTTCTCTGGAATAATTTCAAGTTTGTTAGAAACTAAGAATTCCCCAACAAATCTGGCCGAAACGAATATTCCGAAAATTTTTTCGAATAAAACGAAAACAAATCTGTTGAACTTTCGAAAAAAATATATTTTAAGAGAAGAAGTCAGTACAGATCCATTAAACCACAGCTCAGAGGAGGTTATCTTTATGTTGAAGAAGATTGCATTGTTTACAGCTGTAGCGGCGTTTAGTGTTTCAAGCGTCTACGCTGGAGTAGAAGAGGCGAAGAAGTGGGTTGACAGCGAATTCCAACCATCTGTGCTTTCCAAGAGTGAACAGATGAAGGAAATGGAATGGTTCATTAATGCTGCCAAGCCGTTTAAGGGAATGGAGATTAACGTACTGTCCGAAACGATTCCCACCCATGAGTATGAATCAAAAACCCTTACCAAAGCGTTCGAGGAAATTACTGGAATCAAGGTAAATCACCAGCTCCTTGGAGAAGGTGAGGTTGTACAGGCCGTTCAGACCCAGATGCAGACCAAGCGGAATCTTTATGATGCCTACATCAACGATTCAGATCTGATCGGTACCCATTCAAGGCTGCAACTTGCCACCAACCTTTCTGACTGGATGGCGGGAGAGGGAAAAGCGGTAACCAACCCCAGTCTTGATATTGACGACTTTATCGGTAAGTCATTTACCACCGGACCTGATGGAAAACTCTATCAGCTCCCTGATCAACAGTTTGCCAATCTTTACTGGTTCAGAAAAGACTGGTTTGATAAGCCGGAATTACAGAAGAAGTTCAAGGATATGTATGGGTATGACCTTGGCGTTCCCGTTAACTGGTCGGCGTATGAAGACATCGCAGAATTTTTCAGTGTTCATGTAAAAGAGATTGACGGCGTTCGTGTCTATGGGCACATGGATTACGGAAAGCGTGCACCAGATCTTGGTTGGCGTATGACTGATGCCTGGCTGTCAATGGCTGGCGCAGGAAGTAAAGGACTGCCTAACGGTGTTCCCGTTGATGAATGGGGAATTCGTATGGAAGCCGGAACCTGTAATCCGGTCGGTGCTTCAGTATCCCGCGGTGGTGCAGCCAATGGCCCGGCGGCCGTATATGCAATCCGTAAATGGGATGAGTGGTTAAGAAAATATGCTCCTCCAGGTGCGGCAAGTTACGACTTCTACCAGTCGCTGCCTGCTCTTTCCCAGGGTAACGTTGCCCAGCAGATCTTCTGGTATACCGCGTTTACCGCTTCAATGGTTGCGCCGAAGTCTGAAGGTAACAATACCGTTGATGATGATGGCAAACCGCTCTGGAGAATGGCTCCATCCCCACATGGACCTTACTGGGAGAAAGGACAGAAGCTTGGTTACCAGGATGCTGGTTCATGGACCCTGTTCGAGTCTACCCCGGTTGATAGAAGAAAGGCCGCTTGGCTTTACGCACAGTTTGTTGTGTCAAAGACCGTTGACGTGAAAAAGAGTCATGTTGGACTGACCTTCATTCGTGAAAGCTCCGTTAATCATCAGTCATTTACCGACCGGGCTCCAAAGCTTGGTGGTCTGGTAGAATTCTATCGTTCACCTGACCGTGTCATGTGGTCCCCAACCGGTGTTAATGTTCCTGATTACCCGAAACTTGCCCAGATCTGGTGGCAGCAGATCGGTGATGTTAACTCGGGTGCCTTTACTCCTCAGCAGGCCATGGATCGACTCGCAGAAGAGATGGATCTGGTCATGGCTCGTATGCAGAGAGCTGATGAGAAGGCGAACACTTATGGTGGTTGTGGCCCGCGTCTGAATCCTGAGAAGGATCCGGCAGAATGGCTCAAAATGCCAGGTTCTCCCAAGGCAAAAGTTAATGAGAAGCCTCAGGGCGAAACCGTTAGCTATGATGACCTGGTAAAACGCTGGATGAAATAGCGTTCACTCGTTAATTCCTGAACTGAACTCCGGAGGCTGGCTTACTCCAGGCTCCGGAGCTCGGGAAATTTCTTTCAAGCTGGAGCTTACTCATGCATACTGAGATAAGCGCACGGCAGCACCTGATAATGGAGTATATTCGGGAAAACGGCTCCGTGCAGGTTGATCAGTTAGCGAAGCATTTACAGGTAACCCCTCAAACAATCAGGCGGGATCTTAACCAGTTATATGATCTGAAGTTTGTCCAGCGGGTCAGAGGTGGTGCAGTAATCAAAAACACGGTCGAAAACCTCGGCCATGGTGCACGAAAAATCCTGATGGCTGATGAAAAGACGGCCATTGCCAGGAGTGCATCGGAGATTATCGAAGATAATTCTTCGATGTTCATTAACCTCGGAACCACCACTGAGCGGGTTGCTGAATTTTTGATTGAGCATCGCTCCATACTGGTCATAACAAACAATATCAACGTGGCGAGTATCCTCTGGCCGAACCGGACGATCCAGGTAATGATCGCCGGAGGTATGATCAGAACCTCGGACGGTGGTATTGTCGGCCCTTCAACCGAGGAATTTATTGACCGGTTCAAGCCAGATTACGCCATCATTGGCTGCTCTGCAATTGACGGTACCGGCGAAATTCTTGACTATGATCTTCGTGAGGTCCGGGTTACCCAGGCCATTGTACGACAGGCCCGATCAGTAATTCTTGTTACTGATTCCATGAAACTCGATCGAACTGCACCGGTAAAAGTAGGAACCCTTGCCGATATCGACATCCTGGTAACCGACGAAGGTATATCAAACGATTTTGTTGAGGTCTGCCGTCAAAATGAGGTTGATGTAAAAATTGCAAAGTCAGAGCGTTAGATAAAGATTAGAAAGGCGGTCCCATGGCAATTGAATTAAGAAATGTTACTTTCAGAGTTGGAGCCGAACCGTATATTTACGAAACCACTCTCAGGCTTGAACCTGGTGGTTTTAATATTCTGCTCGGTACAACCTTAAGTGGCAAGACAACCCTGATGCGGCTGATGGCGGGGCTCGAAAAACCGACCACCGGCGAAGTGTGGGCAAACGAGGAGAACGTTACCGGGCGCGCCGTTCAGAAGCGCAGTGTGGCGATGGTTTATCAATCGTTTATCAATTACCCGAGTTTTTCTGTTTATGATAACATTGCCTCACCGCTCAAAGTTGCCGGAAACAGTAAAAAGGAAATTGAGGAGCAGGTTCACCGATTCGCGGATTTGCTCAAATTGACCCCGTTGCTGGGTCGGCTGCCCCGGGAGTTGTCAGGTGGTCAGCAGCAGCGAACTGCTCTGGCCCGGGCCCTGGTCAAGGGTGCTGATCTGGTGTTACTCGATGAACCGCTGGCCAATCTTGATTACAAGTTGCGCGAAGAGTTGCGCGATGAACTGCCCAAATTATTCGAGGACACCGGAGCAACCGTTGTATACGCGACCAGTGAACCGCTTGAGGCTCTCATGCTGGGGGGCCATACCGCAACCTTAAAAGAAGGGCGGGTGGTCCAGTTTGGTGAAACCGCATCTATTTATCGGAAGCCGGCAACCCTCGAAAGCGCTGAAGTATTCTCAGATCCGCCAATTAATTCGGCAACGGTCCAGAAGCAGGGGGACCAGATGGTCCTTGGTACGGTGGCTTCCTGGACTGCACCCAAGCTGTTGGCGGGACTCCCTGATGGGGAGTACCGGATTGGGCTTCGGCCACATCATTTACTACCCGAGGGAGATGGTGTTGAAGTCTCGGGAACCGTCCAGATTGCTGAGATCAGTGGTTCAGAATCAATCATTCGTATTCGAGTGAACGGTAATGTCTGGGTGAGCCAGACCGATGGCATTCACTCATTTAGTTATGGTGATAAAGTCCGGTTCAGTTTTGACGCAAATCACTGCATGTATTTCGGAGCCGATGATCGGCTGATAGATTTTTAAACCGACAGGTTCAACTATGGCAAGAATTACCTTCAAGAATGTACGGCATGCGTACCCGTCCCCAAAAGGGCAGGCACCGGTATATGCCTTGAAAGAGATCAATCAGATATGGGAGGATGGGGGAGCATATGCCCTGCTCGGACCATCGGGCTGCGGTAAAACCACCCTTCTCAATATTATTTCGGGTCTGCTGACACCTTCTGAAGGGGAAATACTCTTTGATGGTGAAGAGGTTACCCAGCTTCCCACTTCTGAGCGACAGATTGCGCAGGTTTTTCAGTTTCCGGTGGTTTATGACACGATGACGGTGTTTGATAATCTTGCCTTTCCGCTCAGGAACAGGGGGGCCGAGGAAAGCCTCGTGAATCAGAGGGTCGAGCAGATTGCCGATATGCTCGATCTAACCGATAGTTTGAAGCAGAGAGCGTCCGGGCTGACCGCTGATGGCAAGCAGAAAATTTCACTGGGGAGGGGGCTGGTTCGCTCCGATGTGAACGCGATTCTTTTTGATGAACCGCTCACGGTTATCGATCCTCACCTCAAATGGCAGCTGCGTTCGAAGCTTAAAGAGCTGCATCAGCAGGTTGGCATGACCATGATTTACGTAACCCATGACCAGGTCGAGGCCTTGACCTTTGCTGATCAGGTTGTGGTTATGTACGACGGTACGGTCGTTCAGGTCGGTACTCCGGTCGAGCTGTTCAACCAGCCGCATCATACCTTTGTCGGTTATTTTATCGGCTCACCGGGAATGAATGTGCTGCCCTGTACCATTGAAAATGGTCAACCGATTTTTGGTAATAATCCGCTTAAAACATCATATCCGGTTACCAAAGCGTTGACTGGCACCACAGAAGTCGGGATTCGGCCGGAGTTTGTTCATTTCAGTCAAAGCGGCATACCGGTTTCCATCGAAAAAGTTGAAGATCTCGGACGCTACAAGGTTGTGACGCTGAACCATGAAGCAGAAGTCATTAAAATGGTGATGAAAGAAGGGGAGGACCTCCCGTCTTCCAGTCCAATGATCAGTTTTGATCCGGATTACACCAGAGTTTATTGTGACGAGTGGCTGGTCAAGGAGGAGGGAGTCAATGAATAAAACTCAAAACAACAAGGCCTGGTGGCTGGTCGTACCGGTTTTGATCCTGGTGGCATTCAATGCCTTTATCCCGTTGATGACCGTGGTGAACTATGCGTTCCAGGAAACCTTTGGCGATAATGTGTTTTTCTGGGAGGGAACAACCTGGTTTGAACAGGTGTTACGTTCGGGCAGGTTTCATGATGCACTGATTCGCCAGTTTCTCTTTACTGGCATGATCCTGGCAATCGAAGTGCCGCTGGGTGTTGGGGTTGCCCTGACCATGCCACGAAAGGGACCCTGGGTTTCAGTCTGCCTGGTTCTGATGGCCTTGCCGCTGCTCATTCCATGGAATGTCGTGGGTGCCATGTGGAACATTTTTGCCCTGCCGGATATCGGTCTGCTCGGTTATACCCTGAATTCAATCGGTATCGACTATAATTTCACCAGACAACCGTTTGCGGCCTGGATGACAACGGTTGTAATGGATGTCTGGCACTGGACCTCTTTGATCGTGCTGCTCTGCTATGCCGGATTAAGTTCAATTCCTGATGACTATTACCAGGCTGCACACATTGATGGGGCGAGTCGGTGGGCGATTTTTCGCTATATCCAGCTTCCCAAGATGAAGCGCGTTCTGACGATTGCCATTCTGCTCCGCTTTATGGACAGTTTTATGATCTACACGGAACCGTTTGTACTTACCGGTGGCGGACCAGGAAACACCACCACCTTCCTATCCATCGACCTGGTCAAAATTGCCCTTGGACAATTTGATCTTGGACCGGCGGCTGCCATGTCTCTGATCTATTTCCTGATGGTTCTCCTAACCTGCTGGGCGTTCTACACGATTATGATGCGTAACGAGGAGCAGTAACATGACAACGACGAGAAGATGGCTTGTGCCCACACTTTATATCCTGTTTTTAATGCTGCCAATTTATGGACTCCTGTCAATGTCATTCAAGAGTACCAATGAAATTCTGGGTGGCTTCTCACTTTTTCCCCAGGACTTTACCCTCGAAAATTACAAGGTGATCTTCACCGACCCCACCTGGTATAACGGGTATCTCAATTCGATTCTGTATGTCGTGATCAATACTCTGCTCTCGGTAACTGTAGCCCTGCCGGCTGCGTATGCGTTTTCACGCTACCGCTTTCTTGGCGACAAGCACCTCTTTTTCTGGCTTTTGACCAATCGAATGGCACCTCCGGCGGTTTTCGCCCTGCCGTTTTTCCAACTCTATTCTGCAATCGGCTTATTCGATACCCATATCGCCGTGGCGATTGCCCATTGTCTTTTCAATATCCCCCTGGCAGTCTGGATTCTGGAGGGCTTTATGTCGGGTATACCGAAGGAGTTAGATGAAACCGCATACCTGGACGGGTATTCATTCTGGCGTTTCTTTATCCGTATTTTTATACCGACCATCGCAGCAGGTATCGGGGTCGCGATGTTTTTCTGTTTTATGTATTCGTGGGTGGAACTGCTGTTGGCCAAAACCTTGACCTCCGTTGAGGCAAAACCGATTGCAGCAACGATGACCCGGACGGCAAGTAGTTCTGGCTACGAACTTGGTCTTCTGGCGGCAGCCGGCTCGCTGACGATCATACCCGGGGCGATCGTGATCTACTTTGTTCGAAACTATATTGCAAAAGGATTTGCACTCGGAAGAGTATAACTGGTGGAGGATGGGAAAATGGGATTAAGCTGGATGGCATGGACCTGGCCGACCGCTACATTTTTTGTCGTTGTTGTCTTGTCAATCGTGGTAATGGGCATTTGGGAGCGTTTCAGTCCCGGAGGTAACCCGCGTCGTGGCATCTTCGGCCTCGACACAACCCGTGGTGATCGATTGTTTATTTCCTGGCTTGGAACTGGGTTTATCAACCTGGGGTGGCTCGCCTTTTACGGAGCCCCGCTCTGGGGAGGCCTGTTCCTGTCTATCGGCTGGTTTATTTTTGTTTTCCGCTATGTGTGATTCATAGCAAACAGAAGTATTATCTATTCATAACCAAGAATAGGCGCAAGCCTGATTCTTATAACCTGTAAGCGACATTAGAACATGTTGCGCTAAATTATGAAACTCAGAGAAAAGAATATTGAATTATTGAAGACCGATGTCTTCGACGTGTTAATCATTGGCGGTGGTATGAACGGAGCTGTTTCGGCTGCTGCTCTGGCTGCGCGCGGTGCGAAAGTCGCCCTGATCGATTCCCGCGACTATGCGGGATTCACCAGCCAGACCTCATCCAACCTCATCTGGGGTGGGATCAAATATATGGAAAGTTATGAGTTCGGGCTGGTCAATGATCTCTGTAAATCCAGAAATGAACTACTCAAAAGCTTTCCATCGACCGTGAAGGAGATCAGGTTTCTCAGTACTCTCACCAAAGCGTCACGGGTCCCCCCATGGATGATGCTTGCCGGTACCTGGTTATACTGGCTGTTCGGTCGTGGAGAGACAAGAACTCCCCGGATGTTTTCACCGGCCCAGATTAAAAATACTGAACCTTTGATCAATGTTGAAGGCAGTATCGGGGGGGTGGAGTATTCCGATGCCTACTTGCACGACAATGATGCACGCTTCGTTTTTAATTTTGTGCGAAATGCGATGGATCATGGATGTGTTGCTGCCAATTATGTTGAATCCTCCTCCGGGTTTCATGGTTCGGATGGGTGCTGGACCAGCAAGGTAAAGGATAAGATTGGTGGTGAGGAATTCGAGATTAAATCACGGGTGATTATTAATGCCGCCGGTGCCTTCGTTGATCGAATCAACGGAGTAACTGGAGTGAACACCGAATACCAGCACATCTTTTCCAAAGGGATTCACCTCGTCGTGCCGCGCTTGACCAGGCAGAATCGGGTGTTGGCGTTTTTCGCTGATGATGGGCGTCTGTTTTTTGCCATACCAATGGCAAACAGGACCTGCATCGGGACAACAGATACTCCGGTGAAAGATCCGGAAACGGCGGTAACCGACGAAGATCGTGAGTTTGTCCTGTCCAACATAAATGCCCGACTTGATCTGGCCGAGCCGCTTACGAACAAGGATATTATCTCCGAGCGATGTGGAGTGAGACCGCTGGTACTGAAAAAAGGCCAGAAGGCCAAAGACGATTTTCTACAGATGTCGAGAAAACATGTTGTTGAAATCGTAACTGAAATGAAACACATCAGTATTTTTGGTGGCAAACTTACCGACTGTCTCAATGTTGGTGAGGAAATTTGTGAAGAAGTGAGCAAATTGGGAATCAGTCTCCGTGAGGTGAAGGAAAAATGGTATGGAGAACCGAGTAATGAGGTGAAAGCTCAATATTTTAAGCAGGCATCCTCGTTGGGGCTTGATCAGGTTATCGCAACCGATACCGGTGAGATTTTAAGTGATCGGTTATGGCGAAGATATGGTAAGCAAGCCATTTCCATGCTCAACGCAATTGAAAATGACCCCACCCAGGCCGACGAAATGATCGAGGGTAGCGGAATCAGACGATGTGAAATGAGTTATATCGCCGAAAATGAAATGGTGGTGAAACTTGAGGATTATTTAAAAAGACGCTCAAAGCTTGAGTACCTTGTAGATTTTGAAGAATTGAAGCAGTCAAAAGGTATCATGGCGGTTTGTGAAAAACTGTTTGGTGACGATGCACAAGCGCGTTACGATGAGTATTTCAACCGTTAATTATTCAGCATAATTCAGGAAGGTGCGACTATGGACCAGCATATTCTCAGCATTGACCAGGGAACAACCAGTACCAGGGCAATTCTTTTCAATGCCCACGGCAAATCCGTATTCACTTCACAGCTTGAATTTACTCAATTTTTTCCTGAGGACGGCTGGGTAGAGCATGACCCTGAGGAAATCTGGAAGACAACGTTGCAGGTTGTTAATGATACCCTGGAATATGCCAAGTCCGAGAATCTTACCGTGGCCGCAATTGGTATTACCAATCAGCGAGAAACGACGGTGGTATGGGAGCGATCTACCGGAAAACCGGTTTACAATGCAATCGTTTGGCAGGATCGACGTACTGCACAATTTTGTGATGAGGCACGTAAAGCGGGTAAGGAAGCAGCCATCATCAAAAAAACAGGCCTGCTACTTGATCCCTATTTTTCAGGGACGAAGCTGGCCTGGATCCTTGAAAATGTTGAAAACTCCCAGGCAATGGCAGAAAGAGGTGAATTGGCCTTTGGCACTATTGATAGCTTTCTTATCTGGCGATTAACCGGGGGACGTTCACACGTCACCGATGCCACTAATGCCTCCCGGACATTGATGTTCAATATTCACTCCCAGCGGTGGGATGAAGAAATTCTTGAAATGCTTTCCATTCCTCATTCCATGTTGCCTGAAGTCCTTGACTGCGCCGCAGATTTTGGGTCTACCGATAAAAGTATTACCGGATTTGAAATTCCAATTGCGGGGGTTGCCGGTGATCAGCAGGCCGCTTTGATCGGTCAGGCATGCTTCGAACCGGGAATGATCAAGAGCACCTATGGAACCGGCTGCTTTATGGTGCTCAACACGGGTACCTGGGCGTTATCATCCAAGAACAAATTGTTGACAACCGTTGGTTATCGACTTGAGGGGAAGACCACCTACGCCCTGGAAGGATCAATTTTTGTGGCTGGTGCTGCAGTGCAGTGGTTGCGCGATGGAATCAGTATCATCAAGAGTGCCTCCAAGACAGAAGAGATGGCCTCATCAGTAGAGTCAAATAAGGGGGTTTATGTTGTTCCGGCATTTACCGGCCTTGGAGCCCCCCATTGGGATCCTGACGCCCGTGGTGCGATTTTCGGCATTACCCGTGACACCGGACCGGTAGAGCTTGTCAGGGCGACCCTTGAGTCGATCTGCTACCAGACCTACGATCTTCTTGAGGCAAAACGAAGAGATGGTCTACAAGCGACAAAATTGCGTGTAGATGGGGGTATGGTCAAAAATAACTGGATGTGCAGTTTTTTATCCAACATTCTGGATATCTCTGTTGAGCGACCAATGTTTACCGAAACCACGGCCTTGGGGGCCGCCTTTCTGGCGGGGCTTCAGGTCGGTGTTTTCGAATCGATTGAGGCGATCTCGAATATCTGGCAGGTGGATCAGTCATTTGAGCCGGCGATGGATCAGGCTGAGCGGAAACGACTGCTTGAGAAATGGCAATTGTATGTCGATAAAGTAAAGTCAATTACATCCTGAGAATTTTCTGAATTGAGTGTACATTTGATCGCTTAATAACACCCTGTTCCGTATAAATAAATCTATAGAGACCAAATCAAGCCGCACCTGTTTGTATAACGGGAGCGGCTTTTTTCTGTTTCTGGTTGAAACCTTTCGGTGAGTCTAATACTATCCGCCCTGGCTTCCGGAAAACGCTGTTGGAATAATACGGAAGATCTGACAATTGTGTCGGGATGAGCACCTTGTCGGGACCCTCTCCTGGCTAATAA
>QZLB01000121.1 GCA_004796425.1 Desulfobulbaceae bacterium
CTACGATAGCATTGAGCAGGGATTAGCTTCTCTCAATCCGCATAAGGGCTGAATGCCTCTTGTACCGTGGTCGACAACATGAATCGTCGAGCATAAGGAACAGTTTGTAACAGGGACCTTAGAGGAACCGATGAAGGATGAACCCTCAGGTCCCACGTGGTGTGAATTATTTCTTAAAGGGACTTGTTGTTGGAACGTTTCTGTTAATTAAAGGGTATCTATTGATTACTATCCTTCATTTCCTGGTAAATTTTCCAGGCTACCTTTTGGGCAGCATCCAATTCTTCCAAACTCATGCGCGAACCTAAAAAATCTCGTGCAGCCAGTGCATCCTGGTAATCATTAGAAGCTGCGATGCTGAACCAAGCGTATGATCTGACAAGATCACTCTGCTCGGTGCCAATACCGGTATACCACATAATCCCCATATTATATTGAGCCATGGCAAAATTCTTCATGGCTGACTCTCTAAAATATCGGAGCGCCTGTTGATAGTCCTGTTCTGTACCCTGCCCGGTGTAATAGAGATAACCGAGTTCTAGTTGTGCATTAGGGTCACCACCTTCAGCGGCTTTTTTATACCAGCTGACTGCCTTATCATAATTTTGCGGCACCACTTGGCCCAAGAGGTAAAATTCTGCCAACGCTCGATCTGATTCCGGGGATCTTTTTCCATTTTTAGCTGCATAATCTAGATAGTTATACGCTTTGCTGAAATTTCTGGTAGTACCTTTCCCGGTATAATACATCCCTCCGGCTATGTAATTCGCTTCTATATCACCAAGTTCTGCAGCAGCCTCATAAAGCTCAAGTGCCCGAGTATAATTTCGGTCAGTATCATCGGAACCAAAATAATATTGAGCTGCCTGACGTTTGAGGTTTTCAGCTTTACTGTTGGCAGTTACGTCATCAGCCCAGGCGATTGCACCCAGGGGTATTAAAAGGAAAAGAATTAGCAGATTTCGTGAATTTGTTAGTCGTTTCATTTTAACCGTTGAGTTCACGTAGTCGGGCTTCCGCAAAATCCAACGTTGGATCCATCGTTAAAGCGAGCGTAAAATATCGTATAGCTTCATCTTTGTTACCGAGCTTCTGGTGATTTACACCAAGGTTGGCGTAATCCATGGCAGAAGATGGGTTTAAGTAAACCGCTTTCTCGAATTGTTCAATGGCCTTATCATACGCCTCTTTTTTGAAATAGCAAAACCCCAAAAGATTATACAGGTCAGGTCGTTGATCGTCCTGTTCACACCCCTGTTGTAATACCTCTATCGCTTCGTCGTAGGCTCCCAAATCTTTCAGACAGTGGCCTTTATAGGAAAGAATATACGGCAAGTCTTCTTGTTCTGGATCACTTTTTAAAGCATTGTCAAAATGATGTATGGCCGTTTGGTAATCTGAGTGGTTGAAAGAGCTGATACCACGATAAAACGCCAAATAATAGGAATCTGGCAACAGTTGTTCCATTTGCTGAAGCTTCATTTCAAAAAACTCCGGGTCTTCAACCAGCTCATATAAGAGCTTTGCGGCAAATAGCCCGGCATCTCTTCGAATTGACCGCTCCCTGAACTGCGCACCGGGAATAATAGTATACAATGATGGAATCTGAAGCTCAGGATGGGTTACATCTATCATAAAAATTTCAAAATTAATCTCTTTCAGTGCTTTGATTGAATTGTCAATTTCCGTTTTAATATTGTTGTCTGAGATATCGTACATCTCTGATACGTTGATTGTCTTACTGGTGTCTGTGATATATCTCACTTCTTCCATTGAGAGCGGTTTCGGCAAACCAGATGCAACATAATTTGATCCGGTATTAAAATCTCCAGCGAGTTGCGCTACCTCGGTTACGGCTCTTATAATTGCTTTCTCTGGCCCCGGCGTCGTTCCAGCGGTAAAAACGATCTCACTGAGCTCAGGAAAGGTGGAACGATCAATGGCTAAAGCCGAGACTGTAGACATTCCCGTATCAAGGCTGAAATCGTTGAGATACAGATCGATACCATGGGCGGAGAATTTATTGATTAATTCAACCGCAACAGCGTCTTTAATGGAATTGACATCAAGCGCCGGTGTTTCTATTTTTTTCTCATTTATAACCGAGCACACATGTCGTTCAACAATTTCTGAAATCCCCTGCAGTGCTGCTTCCTCCCTGGTATTTCCGGCAGAAGGTCCGTTAAACTCGTTGATCGCAAAAAACCAGGAAAATGGTACCAGTACCTCAGTGTCCTGAGTTATATTGGTCGCCCAAGTCCATTGCATTGGAATCCCCTCAAGGAGTGATTCCAGTGTCTGAGCTGTAAGTTGCTGATCGTTGACCGATTGCAGCAGATAAGAAATATCCATCACGGGATACCCGAGACTTCTCATCTGCTTAAAATCACCGGTAATAAAATTATGATCGTTGCTTTTAAATGAAAAGAAAGAAAATCGTTCGGCAAGTTCCATACAAGCTGAAGCTTTTGACTGAATCGGTGATGCCCCCTTCCCCATCTGCTTCTTGGTACCTGTCTGCGCCCGAGCCTCATCAGAACAGATACTGAAATAGACTGGTATATCTAGTCGACCATTGTCAATTCTTTTCACTTCAGTAACGATTTCAAAATCGAGAGATTCAACCTTCTCAAAAAACCGATTAATGGTCTCTTCAGGAGTTATAGCCTTGTCCTGATCGCGGGTGAATGTTTTATGGCAATCGGTAAAGGTAAGTCTATCATGAGTTTTCATAGTGGCTACAAAACGTTATTATTGAAGGGTTTAAATACTGAACAGTGGCTAACAGCCATAAACGTAACTACGGTTACGGTAAATGCCAACTACAGATACCAGGTAATTAATAGCTTTCAGTGAATTCTATGGCATCCAAAAGAATTTCAGATGCGAGTTTTTCATCCAGGCCAATCTCATCCCTTATTTCTTCATACCTCTGCCAATCCCCTGTTTCAAAAGTCTCTACCAACTCAAGATAGAAGGCAAGTTCGCCACCCCGATGAACCAGCGCCTCAGTTACCTGTTCGGTCAGTGGTAACTGCGAGACAAGATAATCCATGGGATTATCGAGCATTGCATCAATTAAGGAAAAAAGCCCCATCATGAACATCTCGCCGCTGTCGCGACCAGTGTGAGCACCAACTTTTTCAAGGAATCGGGCGCGAACGATAGACAATCTAACAAGCTCGTTCGGCTTATCTTCTCCTAGCTGCGAGGTGGCGATCAGAGAAACAAACAAGCGAATTCCCCGCTCTCCAAGATAAGCGATTGCCTGCCTGATTGATTTGAGCGGCGAGAGTCTTGCAAAGTATGCAGAGTTTAAATATTTTAGCAGTTTATATGATACAGCCACATCCTGATTAATTAGTTTCTCAAGCTTATCAATATTGAATTCTGTCCGATTTATCTCTGAAATCAAGCGAAGTACGGTCATCTTTCCTGGGGGAATATCTTTATTGCGCAAGATCTCTGGCTTAGAGAAAAAGTATCCTTGAAAATAGGCAAATCCCATTTTCCGAGCTCTTTCAAAATCCTGATAGGTCTCAATTTTTTCAGCAAGCAACCGGCATTTGTATGGTTTCAGGTAACCGAGCATTTCATCGATTTGATTTGCTGAAGTATTCATGAAATCAATTTTCACCACATCGATGATAGACAGAAGTTTATTAAATTCGGAACTGTACTCAAAATCATCAAGAGCCAGAGTATACCCTTTCTTTTTCAACTCTCTGCAGGCGTTGATTACCTCATCTGTTGGTTTTATATTCTCGAGAATTTCAATCATGATCTTCTCCTGAGGAAACATGGAAGGAGTTCCCTGCAGAAGAAGCGCTTCGGTAAAATTAATAAACGATTTACGGCCTCCTGAAATCTTATCAATGCCGGAAGAAAAAAATGATGAGGATAGAAGACTGGAAGTTGCAATGTCACCATCAAGATCGGGGAAGGCATTGTTCATTCCAGTTCGGAATAGGAGTTCATACCCGAAAAGCTTTTTCTGCTTGGTCAAAATTGGTTGTCGCGCGACGAATACATCCATCTTAGATCCTTTTAATGAACGGCAATACCGGTAGCTCGAAGACTATCTTTTATATGGGTCTCTAAAAGAGCTGAACCTGTTAATTCAAAACGTCTTTGCTGTGCTCCCACCATCTCGATTTTTAATATTATCCGATGGTCAGGAATGACTTTTTCTGCCCTTTCAAACCATTCTATCATAGTGATTCCTGAATAGTAAAAATATTCATCCAGCCCGAGCTCCAAAACATCGAGATCAGAGTCGAGGCGGTACAAATCCATATGGTACAATGTTTTGCGACCCTGATATTCATTGACAATGGTATATGTGGGACTTGTCACATATTCCTCTTCGAGGATTCCCGCACCCCTGGCAATCGCTTTGGCAATTGTAGTTTTGCCAACACCCAGCGGACCGCTCAAACAGATGATATCTCCTGTTTGTAACTGCTCCCCAATCAGAAAACCAAGCCGGTTTGAATCCTCTAAACTGGTACAGGTAACTGAAATCATATGGAACTACCTTTCATTAATTGATGTCTATTGCAAGGGTATCATATAATCATCTATAAATAAAAAAGCCCTGCGAGCGATATCGCTCACAGGGCTTTTTTATAGGAGATATCAAATAATTAATTCATTTTAACAACATTTTCAGCCTGGAGACCTTTGTCTGTTTGAGCAACAGAGAATTCTACCGGCTCACCTTCTTCGAGGCTCCGAAATCCCTCTCCTTGTATCGCGCTGAAGTGCACGAAAACATCTGCTTCTCCATCAGGTCTTTCCAAGAAACCATATCCTTTACTCGCATTAAACCATTTTACTTTCCCTTGCACACGTTCAGACATTCTACAGACCTCCCGGCGAAACGACAGCAATTGTTTTGCTGTCTTGAAAAAATGGGGTACCTCTGACCCTTGAAAATACAGATACTCTTCCAACTATCGGGTATCTAAAGTCAATTTAGCAACAAGCAAATGAAGTTGCAAGATAAATTTCCTATTTGTTTCCTCAGAACAATAAGTTAGGTTGATAATCACTCCTATATAACACGTTAATGGGGTAATACGTCCCTTATTCTCAACACTTTGCGCAATCAATTATTCTCTCTTGACCACCAGGTCATCAAAAAAGAATTATGATCGTAATAGGTTGGTAGAATATCAGGATAAGAAAAGTTATCATAAAAAGCGATCCGGTGGCCATCCAGGTACCAATTCGGAACAAGGTAATAACCAAACCAGAGTACTCGATCTAAGGCCCAGGTTGCCGTAAGCAAATCTTCTCTTGATGTGGCGTAAATGATTTTGTCTATGAGCGCATCAATAACCGGATCTTTAATGCCTGCTAGATTGCGAGAACCTGGCTTATCGGCAGCTTCGGAATGCCAGAAATCACGTTGCTCATTACCGGGCGACTGGGATTGCCCGTATACATACACACACATATCAAAATCAAAGTTATTGATCCGTTCTGTGTATACTGCGGGGTCAATGGTTCGATAGGTTGCCTTGATTCCAAGTTTCTTTAAATTATCCACATAGGCTGCCATGACCCGCTCAAAACTTGGATTGATAAGCAGAATCTCAAATGTAAATTGGTTACCGTTCTGATCAACGAGTATACCGTTTTTAAGTTTCCAACCTCCTTTCTGCAATAATTCCATGGCCGTTCGAAGCCGTGCCCTGGTGTTCTTTTTTGGACCCAGCAGGTCCTTCCCGGGTTCAATTGAAAATACTGCTTCAGGGAGCTGGTCTTTAAACGGCAGGAGTAATTCAAGCTCTTTATCTGTTGGTAAACCTCGAGCAGCTAAATCAGAATTACTAAAATAGGAGGTGGATCTTTTATATTGATTAAAGAATAGTGATCTGTTTGCCCACTCAAAATCAAAGGCCAGGCTGAGTGCTTGTCTCACCTGGGTATCAGCAAATAATCGTTTTCTCGTATTCATCACAAAACCCTGCATACCTGCATTATTGCGATGTGGAAATTTCTTTTTGACGATTCCTTTCCTGTTAACACTCTCACCTGACAGATCCCGTTCCCATTGTTTGGCTATATTCACCAGCATATAATCATATTCACCCGCCTTAAACGCTTCGACTGCAACAGTAGGGTCTTTATAATATTTTATGGTGATCTGATCGAAATTATACATATTCTTTCTGGTCGGGTGAGCGTGAGCCCAATACGATTTGTTTCTCTCATAGACGATATTTTTTCCCTGCACCACCGATGATATATAGTAGGGTCCGGAGCCGATCGGGGTAATATCAGCGGGATGGTTGAAGCCATGTTCTTCGTAGAATTTTTTGGACATGACTTTAATCTGACAGGCAATCAGAGGCAGTTCTCGATTGAGCTTTTTAAAATGGACCTGGATAACCCGTACGTCCAGGATTTCTGTCCGCTCAATATCTGCATAGTAATAGCGATAAAATGGATGAACCTTATCACTTTTCAGTGTATCGATTGTATATTTTACATCCTCGGCCAGAACCGGCGTTCCGTCAGAAAACGTTGCGTTGCTGTTAATGGTAAAAATAACGGATTTCTGATCCTCAGCTATTTCGATATCCTCTGCAAGCAACCCATAATAGGAAAAGGGTTCATCAAGACTTGGTACCGCAAGCGATTCAAACACATATCGTTCTAACCCATCGGGTGAAGCTCCCTTGAGTGTGAATGGATTCATTTTATCAAATGAGCCAATCGAATGCAGGGTTATTGCCCCTCCTTTCTGAGCCTGATCTGAAGTGTAGGCAAAAGAAGAGAACCCTGCCTGATATTTTGGTAGTCCATCGATACTTAAGCCATGCGCCCCCCATGCTTTAGCTGAAACAAAAAATAACAGCGCGGAACAATAGAATATAGAAATTATGATTTGACGTTTCATATCATAGACCTTCATGAAAAATGAATTGATAAGAGATTGAAAACTAATATGGCAACGATAACACTAATGAGGTAGATTAGCCAGTCCGTCAAAGAGTTCTGGTGATCCGGCATCCTCAATAACGTGCTGTGACATCTGTACCCAGATAGACCGATTTTTCTTTAAAATGTGGAGTAAGATATGGGACATACAATTGCAGAGAAAATTTTCAATAATCACCTCAGAGATCAACCGGTTCCCGGCAACATGGTACTGGATCTTGATGTCGTGCTCTGTCATGAAATTACGACTCCCATAGCGATCCTTGATCTTGTTGAGAAAGGTAAAGATCACGTTTTTGACCCGGATCGGATCAAAGCGGTCATCGATCATGTAACGCCAGCCAAGGATACCAAAACAGCCACGCAGGGCAAAATCATGCGCGAGTGGGCAAAACGCCATTCAATCAAAGATTTTTTTGATGTAGGGGCAAATGGTGTTTGCCATGCGCTTTTTCCGGAAAAGGGTTTTATCAGGCCTGGTAATACCGTCATCATGGGTGACTCTCATACCTGTACACATGGGGCTTTTGGAGCTTTTGCTGCCGGAGTTGGAACTACGGACCTGGAAGTTGGAATATACAAAGGGGTTTGCAGTTTTCGAGCACCCAAAACGATAAAAATTCAGGTAAACGGATCATTACAGAAAGGGGTTGTTGCCAAGGACGTTATCCTGGCCATTATAAGGAAGATCGGAGTTAATGGTGGAACGGATCATATCCTCGAATTTACCGGTCCTGTTATTGATGCATTTAACATGGCGTCCCGTATGACACTTTGCAACATGGCGGTCGAAGCTGGCGCAACCTGTGGTATTTGCATGCCCGATCGGGTTACTGCAGAATATTTGTGGCCCTTTATTAAAGATGATTACCCCACAATCGAAGATGCAGTTGCCAGCTTTTCTGAATTGCACTCTGATCCCGATTGTTTTTATGCGCAAATTATTGATATTGATGTATCAGCGCTCACGCCACAATCTACTTTCGGATTTAAGCCCGACCAAGTGAAGGATGTTGGCGAAATGTCAGATGTATCGGTCGATCAAATCTATATCGGATCATGTACTAATGGCAGGATTGAGGATATCCGTGATGCTGCACAGATACTCAAGGGCCGTAAACTCGCTCCAGGAGTTCGAGGAATCGTCGTGCCTGCCACCCCCCTGGTTTATAAACAAGCACATGACGAAGGGTTATTATCGATTTTTATGGAGAGCGGGTTTTGCATCATGAATCCAACCTGTGGAGCCTGCCTGGGAATGAGTTCCGGTGTACTCGCTGAAGGCGAAGTCTGTGGCTCTACTACCAATCGAAATTTTAACGGCAGAATGGGTAAAGGGGGGATGGTCCACCTTATGAGCCCCTATACCGCAGCCGCATCTGCTGTCACCGGCAAAATCACAGATCCACGAACCTTTTTAGCATAGCAGAGGGAAACACTAATGAAAACCTTTGGCGGCACCCCATATTTTCTCGATAAGAATGACATAAACACTGATGAGATCATCCCTGCAAAATATCTCACAGAGATCTCAAAAGCGGCTCTTAAGCCTCACCTACTCGAAGATTTACTGATAGAAGGTGATAAGTTCGACAATCAAGACCCCGCCTTGCGTGCGGCTTCAGTGATTGTAACCCGAAAAAACTTTGGTTGCGGATCATCACGTGAGCACGCAGTCTGGGCGTTTGAGGTTAACGATATATCAGTGATCATTGCTGAGAGTTTTGCCAGGATTTTTAGACAAAACATGTTTAATTGCGGAATCTTGGCGATCGAACTTGAGGCAAACAGTATTTCTGAACTCTTTTCTTTGTCTTCTGATGCTACCATCTCCGTAGATCTAGAAAACACCATGGTAATCGCACAAAGCCCCCAACTAGTCGGCGGAGAGAAACAATTTCACTTCACTCTTAACGAATTTGATAAAGATCTGGTGAAGGCTGGGGGCTGGTTATCTTATGCGGATAAAAAGTACTAAAACCAGGTGGTGAGGGTGTTGATCTGAAAGTGGTTATAGCCCAAGTTTTTTCAGGTTTTGGATCGCTTCCGATTGTGCATCGGTTAATTCCTGTGGGATCTCTACCTCAACGCGCACGAGCAGATCACCACGATCGCCTATTGGTCCGCTGGGCAATCCCTGCCCTTTAATTCTCAACCGTGCTTCGCCATTGGTTCCGCTTGGTAAATTCACTATAAATCGTTTGCCATCCAGTCCTTCAATCTCCATTTTTGCACCCAGGCAGGCATCAGAGAAAGAGACCTTTTTTCTATAGATAAGATCCTCCCCTCTTCGCTCAAACAGTTTGTGAGGCTCAAGTTGTACTTTCAGGTAGAGGTCACCGGGCACACCACCCGGAGGCGCGGCCCCACCTTTGGCTTTAAGTCTGAGTTTCTTGCCTTCTTCAATTCCCTTGGGGATTTTCACAGAGACATTTTGGGCAATTCCATTGGTGCGAAGTGATATCTGCTTTTCCCCTCCCTCAAACACCTCTTCCAGCGTAAGCGACAGCTGATAGGTCATATCATGCCCTTTGGCCGGCTGACCGCAGCCACTGTTACATCCCCCTCCCCCCATGTGCTGGTTTCCAAAAAATGAATCGAAACCATATGGTTGCTGCCCACCTCTTTGTTGATGAAACGATGAGGTGTTAAAACCGCTGTTCCCAAACCCGAATTGTCTGAGTATATCGTTGAGATCAAAGTTTCTGAAGATGTCTTCCTGCGAGTAACGCTGGTGGAAACCGGTCGATCCATAGGTATCGTACTGTTTTTTCTTTTCTGGATCCGATAGCACTGCATACGCTTCACTGATATCCTTAAACCGTGCTTCGGCGTCCTTGTCTCCGCTGTTCCGGTCAGGATGATACTTCAGCGCGAGTTTTCGATAGGCCTTTTTAATCTCTTCGCTGCTTGCAGTTTTGGGCAGGCCAAGCGTCTCGTAGTATTCCATATGATAACTGCCAGGTTATTGATCAATACACAGAGTTTACAATTACAAATTTGTTATCCTGGCAGTACAATAGGGATGGTAAAAACCTCAGTCAAGCAACAAAAACACGAAGTAGGGTCAGTGTAGCTCTTTTGAAATCTTAAAACCTGGTTCGGTGGATAATAGTATTGTTCAACCAACCACCAAACCAGATTCTAAATTTTGAATCATGCGCTTAGAAGTGAGTTAAAAGGGAACGTCATCCCCCATGTTTCCCATACCGCCATGTGGTTCAGGTGGCAACCCACCCTGATCATAGAAGTTACCCCCCTGCGAACTCGATTCACGACGATCGAGCATTTTCATCTCTCGAGCTACTATTTCGGTGGTGTAGCGGTCATTGCCATTCTGATCTTGCCATTTTCTGGTTTGAATTTTCCCCTCGACATAGACCCGTGATCCTTTCTTGAGGTATTCACCACAAATTTCTGCCAGTTTTCTCCATGCCACAACCCGGTGCCACTCAGTGGATTCCTGCTGCTGTCCTTCCTGGTCTTTCCACCGTTCTGTGGTGGCAACGTTAAACGTGGCGACGGGAGCCCCCCCCTGGGTATATCTAACTTCTGGGTCTGCCCCTAAATTGCCAACGATAATGGCTTTGTTAATCATTTCATTCTCCTGTAGTAATGTTGAAATTGGTGAAAACCACTATAGACGAGATATAGTATTTGTGACAACACAAATCACAGGCCCGCGCTGTCTACCCTTTCTAGCAAAAGGTCTTATCGAGCATTTCTGGCAAGCCTCCCTGTTGTTTCGGTGTAAACCCCATGACCTCTTTCCATATCTCATCACTTTCCATACAGAAATATATACAAGTCTCCGGCGAGGCAAAACGTTTTATCTGATTGTATATTTTACTGTATATTTCGGTTCGCTGTGATCGAAAATAACGTTGTTTTCCATCCAAACCTTTGACAAATTCATGGTAAAAGATAGAAGATTCAGGGAACCGTCTGGTGCCAACTTTCTTTAGATCAGGTACGTATCTGAATGCACCCAGGGATATCCACTTTATCTTTTCGGCAGGTATGGTTTTGAAAAGCATTTCTATCGTTTGGTGATACCCTTCCTGCCATCCTGGATAATCTATGATCGGATCAAAGTGGAACCCAAGGTGGTAACCCATCTCACCACATTGCTTTGCAGCATGCAACCTACTCTCGATGCTCGATGCTCGAAACTCTGTTTTGCTGGTAATCTCATTACTGTTGAGGGACCATGACATAACCGTTCGACCTGCATGATTCACATTCTTTAGATTTTCTATAAAACTGCTTTTGGTTTTTAATTCAAGCACACCATTGTCATATTCGGAAAAGAACGCTATCAGATCCCGGCTGAAACCTGTTATACGATCAAGTGCCATAGAATCAGTCAGTTCACCGGTACCAATTCGGACCACTTTATCAGGATTGGAGTTCAACAATTCATCAAGCTCGTTAAACAATCGATCGGTGTTGACGTAAAAAGTTAAGTTTGGATTGTTTAGATAAGCCTGGAGTATGCAATAGACACAATCCATTGGGCAACCCGTGCCAATATTAATGATACGATAATCGCAGCATCTATAAGTTTTTGTAGCAGGGCAATCTTTGACAAAATCCCCCTTGTTATTACTCAAAATAAGGTTTCGCTTCCCCTCACCTAGGCTGGGTGAATTTTCACCCTCAATCAGTGAGGATAACTCCCTTTCATCGAGATATTCTACCGGCAACTTGGCATTTCCAACAATTCGATCAACAAGCAGGTTATCCCGGCAAGACAATTCAACAAAAAGGCGTTCAAGATAGGTTGACGGGTCTACCCAGTCATCATAGTTTTCGATTACCTTCATAGCGACAGCCACTGATAATGGTTGGCACGCTCAAGGTATTCCTTACCCTCAGTTTCTCGATCATGCTTTAGGCAGCCGTTTCCGTATATTTCACATTTACGGACTAACTCTTTTATGGCCGACTGTCGTTTATCCCCGGCCAATGATTCGTTTTTAAGTAACTTTTCGATTGCCTTGATTCGATATTTGTCCATGCCTACCCGGTATTGAAATGAGAGCTGATCTTCACGGCCACCGTTTTTCACGGTGAGCGGTTGGTCAATCAGCAAAAACGTCGTTTCAGAAGCGACCCGCAACCATAGGTCATAGTCCTCGCAACAGGGAAGAGTTTCATCAAATGTGCCGTATTGATCAATAAGATTCTTATGAAATATGACCGTAGACATACCAACACAGCAGAGTTTTAAACTTTGCTCAAAGATATCTCCGCCCGTTTGTTGGTGTTGCTTTTTCTGGTTCAAATGGAGTCCTCTGCGGTACCATCGCTCGCCGGTATATGAAATTAAACTATCAGGGTTGTTTTCCATTTTAGCCATTTGGATGGTAAGCTTTTGTTTCGTCCAGCGATCGTCAGAGTCAAGAAAGGCGAGATACTCATAACGCGCCTCCCTGATACCCTTATTTCGTGCGGCCGATACTCCCTGGTGGGTTTGATAGATATAGCGGATTTCAGACCTTGCTACACCAGCCATGGAAGCCACTTTTTTTTCTGTATCATCCGTTGATCCGTCATCTATGATGATCACTTCATCTGGTGTTCTGGTCTGGGACAAGACAGATTTAATCGCCTCTGAGACCCAATCACTTCGATTGTGGGTCGGTATGATTGCTGATACCTTGCTCATCAAAACATTTTTTTCTTTTTTTCAGATATATTAACGAGAATGTAGCATGTATTGTATGTAATGCGTTATAGTGGACAGTTTATAAACATATACAAAGCACATCGACACTCATACGATATCCGACCGTCCATTATGTTATATTGATTCGAAATATACCACAACCGGTTCTTGTATGGTGCCGTACGCTTTGAAAATTCGTAATATGATGCGGTAATAAACCGATAAATGACAACAGAGATTTTAATAAATTCAAGATCCTACGAAGCAAGAATTGCCCTGGTAGAAAATGGATACCTAACAGAATTCCACCTGCAAAGACCGACCGAAAAAGGTTTAATGGGCAACATCTATCTTGGCCGGGTCGTGCGAGTGCTCCCCGGTATGCAAGCTGCTTTCGTTGATATTGGCCTGGAACGCACCGGCTTTTTGTATGTCGATGATGTCATTGTGTCACCCGCGCACTCGCGAAAAATTATTTACGAAAACGTACCTGAACTCGAGCTCGCTACCGAAGACATTAATGATACTTTTCCCGAGTTGGAAGGAAAACCTCAACACGAAACCATTGAGGACCTTTTGAAAGAAGGTCAAGAGGTTCTTGTACAGGTCAGCAAGGAACCGATTGGTACGAAAGGTGCTCGATTAACCTGCCAGATTACCTTACCCGGTCGAAATCTTGTATTTATCCCACAAACTGATCACATTGGGATTTCGAGAAAAATTGAAGATGAGCAAAGCCGGGAGGCGCTTCGATTGCTCATTGAAGAACTCAGACCCATGAAGACCGGGTTCATTGTCCGAACTGTTGCCGAACACGCAAGCCGTGAAGACCTGGAAGCAGATATGGAGTTTCTGTTGATGCTGTGGGATGAAATTAAGGACAGAAGTGTTGATTTGTCTTCGCCCAGTTTGCTTTATGAGGATCTCGATATCACGTTGCGCTCTGTTCGGGACCTTTTCACCAGTGATGTTGATTACCTCATTATTGACGATGAATCATCTTATGAAAAGCTGGTTCATTTTGTGAACACCTTTGCTCCTCAGCTTAAAAATAAAATTTCACTTTATCGGGGTGATCTGCCGCTCTTTGAAGCATATGGCGTAGACGTTGAAATCAGCAAGGCGTTGGACAAAAAAGTCTGGCTTCGCTCGGGTGGTTACATCATTATCGAAAACACCGAAGCGCTGACTGTTGTAGATGTGAATACCGGTAGATTCGTTGGGAAAGATGATTTGAATGAAACCATTTTCAAAACCAATATGGAGGCGGCAAAAGAGATCGCCTATCAACTCAGGCTAAGAAACATTGGTGGTATCATTATTATCGATTTCATTGATATGGAAGATGAACAACACCGAGAGGAACTATATTCATACTTTAAAGAGGCCGTTAAAAAAGATAAGAGCAGAATTAATATCCTTAAATTATCTGAGTTTGGCCTGGTTCAGATGACCCGCAAACGAAACAGCGAAAATCTCAATCAGATGATGTGCGAACCGTGCCACTATTGTGGTGGAGAGGGTGTACTAAAGTCCCGACGGACGATCTGTCATGAGATATTCAGGAAACTCAGTAGAAACTCCAGCCGGGCGGTCGGCACCACCGTGACGATTCGAGTTCACCCAAGAATCGCTGATATGCTTAACAAGGAAGAAGATACAACGAAAAGCCAGTTGGAAAAGGATATCAGCAAACGAATTATCATCGCTTCAGCCAAAGAGCTGCACCTGGAAAAATACGAAATTATCTGGCAAAGATAACCATTGCCACCCAAACTATATTATTATGACTACGCTATCACCAAAACCCAAAAAACGCTTCCCTTCCCTATATTTTATCCCTGTTATCCTAATCCCGATCCTGGTGGGTCTTGCTTATTATCTTTTTTTCGAAAGTGAACAACCCGTTATCGAATTAAGCATGAGTAATGAATTCATTGGTGTCCAAAAGGCACTCTCACTCAAGGCTGAAGATCAAAAGAGTGGGATAAAATCAGTAAGCCTTACAATCACCCAAAACGATAAAAGTCATGTACTTTTCGAAGAGCGGGTTCAAAGAACCGGATACACGGGAACCGTTGGAAAGCCAATTGTAGAGAAAGATATTGTACTTTCACCGGCTGAGCTTAAATTAACCGATGGTGAAGCCACCCTGACGCTTGAAGTATTTGATTTTTCAGCCCGGTCTTACTTAAAAGGGAACAATAGTAAGATCACACGAACCGTAACGATTGATACCAAACCGCCCAAAATAAGAATTATCCACAGTGAACGTTATATTAACCCAGGGGGTACGGGAATTGTTATCTATCGGTTAGATGATTTAGAAGCGACCAGCGGCCTCATCGTAAACGATCATTACCATCCGGGCTTTGTTGTTGGAGATGGTCGAGATGATATTTTCATCGCCTATTTTGGACTCCCTTATGATACCGAGTCCATCACCACATCAATTGTGCAGGCCCAGGATCAAGCAGGAAATAAAACCACCCTCCCCTTTTCTTCAATTTTCAAAAAGAAAACCTACCGACAAGACAGAATCAATGTAGGAAATTCATTTCTGCAGAAAAAGGTTCCTGAATTTGAGCAGTACTATCCTGAAATGAGCGGTGATTTAGTTGATAAATATCTGTTTACCAATAACGAGGTAAGGACCAGAAACAACGCCCAGATCAAAGAGCTCTGTGGCTCACCTCATCCATCCCGGTTATGGGAAAAACGATTTCTCCGTATGGCCGGACAAAGCAGGGCCGGATATGCAGATAAACGAACCTACTATTACGGAAACAAAGCAATTGATCGACAGGTACACTTAGGCATCGATATCGCCTCAACCAAAAATGCTGAAGTAAAAGCTGCAGCCGCAGGTATTGTAACTTTTGCCGATTATCTTGGGATCTATGGTAATATGGTAATGCTCGATCACGGACAGGGCGTCTTCAGTCTTTATTCGCACCTCAGCCAAATAAATGTCGCCATTTCAGATCAAATCGAATCAGGCGTGGTGCTCGGCAGGACAGGAACCAGTGGAATGGCCGGAGGAGATCACCTTCATTTTTCTGTTCTGATTAACGGAGTTTTCGTTAATCCCCTCGAGTGGTGGGACCAGAACTGGATTAACGTGACCATTGAGGATCCTCTAACTGAATCAAAGTTCTGATTACAACCGTTTTCATTTACCAAGTGATCAGAGAGTGGTTGAATGAACTACATCCGTCATCTCCCCTGGTTGTTTTACAGCTATCTCGCAACCGAGATGTTGGCTCCCTTTTTTGCGACGTTCATCATTATGAACGGAGTAATTTTCTTAGCCAAACTTATTCCGTTCCTCAATGTCGTTCTTGAGCTCAACATCAACTTTGCTGATTTCATCAGGCTCTTCTCTTATTTGTTTCCGGAGCTCTTCCTGTTTTCTATGCCGCTTGCTTCGCTGCTTGGTATCACCATTGGTTTTTCTCGACTGACAAATGATTCGGAGATACTCGCTTTTAAAGCTTCGGGAATCAGTATGTATCATACGATCCCCCCACTCGTGTTCGTCTCTGCATTTGTCGCAATGATTACTTTTTACGCATCAATCGTACTCAATCCTGCCAGTGAAACGGCCATGCGACAGATGATGTATCAGCTGGCCAAAGAAAAGATTGATAAAGGGATTAAGGAGCACGTTTTTACCGAAGCGCTTGGCGATCTTGTTGTCCATGTGATGGAAATCGACAAAAAATCCGGGGCGTGGAGCAAAGTGTGGGTTTCTGATATGCGGGATCGTGAATTGCCTATTATTACGATGGCTAATTCTGGCAAGATGGAAACAAAGCTGGACGATATGATTGTCACCCTCACATTGAACAACGGCAGCCTGCATATGGTGGATCGACTCAACTCACAGATCGTAAATTTTGAACGTTACGTGATAAATATACCGCTCAAACCACCCACTAAAAGTACCTCCTTTAAAACCTATCGAACAATGAGTCTGAATGAGTTGAAGGCAAAATATCAGGAACTCGACAAAGAGACCCGAAAAGCTCGTTCATTTCTTATTGAATATCATAAGCGGCTCGTCCTACCAACTGGCTGCATCATACTATCCCTGCTGGGATTACCCCTCGGGCTCCAGGCAAGTCCCGGCCGCAGAGCAATCGGCATACCTTTAGGTATCGTTCTGTATATTCTCTACTACATTTTCTATACGGTAGCCAGAAATCTGGCCTATGATTCGCTGCTCCATATCCCGACGGTCATGTGGTTCTGTAATTTGATTTTTTGTGGTCTGGCCGTCGTACTGATCTATAGATCTGCCCATGAGAAAGAGCTTGTACCGCATTTTGTTATCTATTTCTTTGACAGGATAATTAAAATTTGTAAAAATATCTTCCTGTTGGTAACTAATTCATTGTTCAGAATCAAAAAGAGCAAACAGCCTGAGTCATCGGATACTATTTCTGGCTTCGCACTCAGACAAGCGAGAAAGAAGCTACGTGGAAATGTAAAAAGCAGAGTTTTCCATTTTTCCGAGTGTGATCATTTCAATTGTAAGAATTGCTCGATTGAGTTTAAAAATGTCGAGATTGCATTACAAGCCGGATTTGAACCATGCAGATTTTGTCGAGGCCTTATGCCCGTGCAGTCAATAGAGAATAAATCGGACGCACAACCGCAGGATAATAAATCTTAAGAGGATATCATATGAAGCTTCCCGGTTCCGAAGAAATGAGAGCTATTGATAGATGTGCAATCGATGACTTCGGTATTCCCGGAGTTGTTCTAATGGAAAACGCCGGCACCGGTACGGTCAGGTTAATGGAAAAGGAATACGGTCCGTTGAAAGGAAGCTTCGCCCTGATATTTGTAGGACCAGGCAATAATGGTGGTGACGGACTTGTAATCGGCAGGCATCTGCACCAGATTGGGTGTGAACCGATTTTCTTTTTCCTCGTCAACCCCGACGAACTATCCGGTGATGCCGCAATTAATTTAAAAGTCATTGAAAAATTACGATTACCTTTCCATGTAATTGATTCATCAACCCGGGTTAAGACAATACCAGTTTTATTCAAGCAAATCGAATCTCGAGGCAAACCGTGCTGTGCGATTATCGACGCACTTTTTGGCACCGGCCTTGAAAGGGAAATAAGTGATCACTTTGGTGATACCATCGATCTGATCAATGATCCGAACTTTTCAAGAAACATCCCGGTGGTCTCGGTAGACACTCCATCAGGTCTGGACTCAAATAGTGGTGAAATCCTCGGCAAATGTGTCCGAGCCAACCTGACAGCCACCTTTGGTTGTGCCAAACCCGGTCAGATTATGCAGAACAGCAAGTCCCTTACCGGTAAGCTGAAAATTATCGATATCGGTATTCCACCTGAGGTCATTGCCAAGGCAAACATCGAAACTTCTATGATAACGGCTGATTCAACGTCTCTGTGGATCGAAGGGTTGAAGAGAAGAAATGATTCCCACAAGGGAACCTACGGTCATCTGCTTATATTGGCAGGCTCGGCGGGTAAAACGGGGGCCGCAATTCTGGCCGCCAAGGGGGCGCTCCGTAGTGGCTGCGGTCTGGTCAGTCTTTGTGTTCCCTATGATCTCAACACGGTATACGAAACGTGTTTGCCGGAGGCGATGACGGTTCCACTCCCAACCTCATCTTCGCTGCTTAATGTATCTGATCTTTCCACCATACTCAATCATGCCGAAGATAAAACAGCTGTGGTACTTGGACCGGGTCTGGGCAACGACGCCAGAACCGCCGAACTCGTACTGTATTTATACCACAAGCTCAAACAACCGATGATTGTTGACGCTGATGCACTCAATATTCTTGCCCGGCACAAAAATCAACTCAAGAGTCCAGGTGGTACCCGTATTCTTACCCCTCACCCCGGGGAGATGTCCAGACTGATTGACATCAGTGTTGATGAAATACTTGCCAACAGACTCAACGCCGCCAAAACCTGTTACGATAAATATAAACATGACGGTAAGGAGCTGATCGTTGTGTTGAAAGGAGCGGGAACCCTAGTCATAACCGATCGAAAAGAGGTGATGATCAATACCTCTGGTAATCCCGGGATGGCGACAGGGGGGATGGGTGATGTACTGACAGGTGTGATTGGGGCACTTATATGTCAGGGGATGACACCAGAAACCGCATCTGGCTCGGGTGTGTATTTACATGGCAAGGCAGGTGACTTATTGTATGACCAATCAGGACATGGTTATAGCGCGTCTGAACTTTCAGATGAATTGCCGGGTGTTATAAAAGAAATCATTTCTCTCCACTAATGAAAACAGCACAAGATATCATGACCCGAGAGGTCATAACCGTTAGTAAAAGTACTTCGGTGAAGGATCTTGCACGAATCCTTGTGGCAAATAATATCAGCGGTGTTCCCGTTATCGATGAAAATGGTGTACTTGTCGGAATCGTAACAGAAAGTGATCTTATCTTTCAAAACAAGAAGCTGCAGATTCCACCGGTTATAACTATTCTTGATTCATTTCTCTTTCTCCATACCCCTGAAAAAATGGAAAAAGAAATGATGAAAATTGCAGGCGCCTCAGTCTCAGATATTTATACATCCGAAGTGATAACCATTTCGCCAGAGACGCCACTGGATGAAATTGCCACGATGATGACTGATAAGAAAATACACACCCTTCCGGTGGTTACGGGCAATAGAAAAATGGTCGGCATCGTCGGTAAGAAAGATCTCCTCCGCACCATACTCTAGTCAACTGATCAAACGCTCACCATTGAATAGGTGCATAGCCGTTCTCAACAAGGTAACGGTTGCATTTGACAAATACACCTGAGCCAAGAAACCCCTTGTGTGCAGAGAGCGGTGAAGGATGAGTCGTCCTCAACACCAGATGTTTCTTCGTGTCAATAAGCGTCTGTTTTTTCTGAGCAAAAGCCCCCCACAACATAAAGACAATATGGGTTTTCTTCTGTGAGAGCGTCTCAATAATATTGTCAGTAAGCTGCTGCCAGCCTAATGTTGCATGGGAATTGGATTTCTTTGCTAAGACGGTTAGGGAGGCATTGAGAAGAAGAACACCTTGCGTTGCCCAACGGGTCAAATCAGAAGAGACCTTTCGTTTCGATCCATCATAAAGACTGTTGTCTATCTCAAGAAAAATGTTTTTCAGTGAAGGTGGCGGTCGAATCCCTTCTCTTACTGAAAAACAGAGACCATGTGCTTCTGGTCCGAACCGCGAATCTTCATTGATATAAGGATCCTGGCCGAGGATGACGACCCTCACAGTATCAAAAGGAGTGTAGCGCATGGCGTTAAACACATGCTCGCGACGCGGGTAGACCGGACTCTGCCCGACACCACCCTGCCCACCATACGCCTTTTCAGCAAGTTCCCGGTGTTTGCCCTGTTTCAGAAACGGAACCTGCGATTCCCACATCATTTCAGTGTTCGGTTCCATGGTGTATTATGGGATAATCTTTTTGAGTTGGTTATTCAGGCTGCGGTCGACTCCCCGCTGACGGTCCGGTGAAGATCAATAATAAAATGGGTCGCATCTCTTTCATCGACAATTTTGTCGACACTACATTTCCGGAGTATATTCTCTCCCATCTCCTTGCACAGACAGTTAGCAGAATTTAAAACAACTGAAATACCTTCATTGTTTTTAATTGCATTGATACCCTTTTCACCATCGAGTTCGGATCCTGAGAGTACGATACCAGCAACTTTGTCTTTAAAAACCGAGGTTATTGAATTCATGATGAGATCAACAGGGCCATAGCCTGGTATCGCTTTGGTTCTTCGAATCGTGTACTGAGCGCTGTAGGGCTTCATGTAAACATTATCAAATGATGAGGCAATATAGCAATTTCCACCTTCAAGATTCACCCCATCAGCCATGCGGTTTACTTTGATCTTGCTCACCGCGTTGAGATAGTCGGTAAACGCATCGACGCGGTGACTTTCATCATAAATAATCGCAATGATCGCTCCACCCACATCGTCAGGAATTCCCGGGATAATTCTCAATAAATTGGAATAGCCACCAAGCCCCGTACCAATGACGGTCACATAATTGATTCTTTTGTATTTGTTGATCAGGTTAACTTCAAGTAGATCACCACAATTTTTACAGCGTAACTCCTTTAGTTCTTTTTTCTGTTCAGCTTCAAATATATTCCGTGCCCCACATTCCTCACAGAAAATGATGTCACTTGGCTTCGCAGAGATTGGCGGAATATCATCCTTTTTGGCAAACATTGGCTCCACTGAGCGAACAATCACCTTGGATGCATAAATGACCTTGTAAACGATTTCCTTTTCAAAAATACCGATGTCCTGATTTTGAAAGAAGGCATCCTTGCAAACAAAATCGACCGCCCCATTTTTAATCGCATCAAAACTTCGAGCCGTTCCCTCTTTGGTCAAACTTGAGAACATGATAGTGGGAGTCGGTTTGTGAATCATCAGGTGCTGGAGAGAGGTCATGCCATCCATGATCGGCATTTCCATGTCCATAATGATTACGTCTGGATTCAGTTTCAAAACCATATCGAGCGCTTCAATTCCATTGGTTGCTTCGCCAATAATATTAACACTATTCGTACGCTCAAAAATGTCTCGTAATACTTTTCTGAAAACCAGCGAATCGTCTACGATAAGGAGACTGATCTGTTTATGCAGCGGACCGATTTTTCTTTTTTCTGCCATGTTTACTGTGTTTCGAAGCAATTACAAGATAGGTGCCTTTTACCATGCAGTACAGGCCATTCTATACCTATTTAGCAAGAATTCAAAGATTAATTCTGAATTCTAGTGCCAGGCAAACAAAGATGCACGGCTCAAGAGTCTGAAGAAGGGTGATAGATCTGATGTTTTTCGATGTAGTCAACAACACTTCGAGGAACCGTATGTTGCCATCGTCCCCCCTGCCGTATCGCCGATCGAATTGCTGATGAAGATATTGGCTGAGGTATCTGATTGAGAAAGTTTACAGTCGCCGTGCCGTCACCTTTGTGCCATATCTCAAAGGGCTTGGTTGAATGACGCTGATACTTATTGGCGCGAAGCAATGCTTCGACCGGTTCGGAGGCGATTCCTGCTCTTTTTGTAATGATAAAATTGGTGCTCAGTAGAATTTGCTCCCACTGAAACCAACCTTGGATTTCTAAAAAGGCATCACAGCCAATAATGAAATACAGCTCTGCCTCCCCTCCGGTCATCAGGGTAAGTTTCTGAAGCGTATGATAGGTGTATGATGGACTGTCGGTGCCTGATTCTATATCGGACACCTCATAAGATGTCAGATTTTCGATGCCAAGTTCGACCATCGTAAAACGATGATCGAACTTGGCGATGGCAGCACTGTCTTTATGGGGTGGTATTGCAGAAGGTACAAAGATGATTTTATCCAGTGCATATTCTTTTACCGCCGCCTCGGCTATCTGTAAATGTCCGAAATGCAACGGGTCAAATGTTCCTCCCAATATACCAATGGCGACCATTACTCCCGTACCTGTCCTTCACCATAGACGATAAATTTTGAGGTTGTCAGTTCACGGAGGCCCATTGGACCGTACGCGTGGAGTTTTGTAGTGCTTATTCCTATTTCGGTACCGAGACCAAGCTGACCGCCATCATTAAAACGAGTAGATACATTAACAAATACGCCGGATGCATCTATTTCACGTATGAACTGTTGGGCCGTAGAATAGTTCTCGGTAAGAATTACCTCGGTATGTTGTGAACCATGCTCAAGAATATATTCTTTTGCCTCAGAAAATGATTCTACGACTTTTATGCATAATTTCAGATCCAGAAACTCCGTACCCCAGTCATCATCTTTCGCGAGGCTGATGCTTTTACTTAGCCTGACTGCCTCACCACATCCCAAAAGCTCAACTCCTGCTTTTGCTAAATGATTTGAGATTTCAGGCAGGTATGATTCAGCAACCGTTTTATCAACGAGCAATCCTTCAAGCGCGTTACAGACTCCGGGGCGTTGTGTTTTGCTGTTAATAATAATAGGTGTTGCTTTCGCTAGGTCAGCATCCTTGTCGACGTAGATATGGCATACACCCTTATAGTGTTTCAAAACAGGTACTTTTGAGTTTTCCGCAACAAATCGAATTAATCCTTCTCCTCCACGCGGAATAATCAGATCGATCAGATCATCCTGGCTCAACAATTCGTTTATTGCTTCACGATCTATCGTGGGAATAACCTGAACGGCGTCTGCGTTGATATTGTTCTCTGCGAGCGCCTCCTGCAGAACTTCGGATAAAACGATATTGGAATTGATCGCTTCGGAACCGCCTCGTAAGATAATCGCGTTACCGGTTTTCAAGCAGAGGGCGGCGGCATCAATCGTAACGTTGGGTCTTGACTCATAGATCATGCCAATAACTCCAAGCGGTATACGCATCCTTCCAACTGTCATATCATTGGGCCTTCGGGCCATATCAAACACTTCTCCTACCGGATCTGGAAGCGCCACGACCTCCCGGAGCCCTGTAATCATCGATTTGATTACATCATCGGTCAATTCAAGCCGATCAATCATCGCTGAAGACAACCCTTTTGCCCTTGCCACTTCAAGGTCTTTGCTGTTTTCACGCTGAATACGCTCCTTGTTTTTTTCCAGGAGGTCTACAACAGACAGCAGCACGTTATTTTTTACGGCCGAAGGTGTTGCCGCGAGTGGCTCAGCAGCACGTTTTGCCTTTATTGCCATATTTCGGATTAATCCTGCTTCAATCTCACTCATCGCTCATTCTCCTTACTTTCTTCTAGGTCAAAACGATATTATCCCGATGTATAACTTCGTCACTATCTTTATAGCCGAGTACTGAAAAGATTTCATTCGAATGCAACCCTTTGATTTTCTTTACATCATCCGAGTTGTAATTAATTAAACCGATCGCAAAATCTTCCCCGGTTTGCTTTTGACAATAGACGGGTTCTCCGACACCGAAGCTTCCTTTACTCGCAACAATACCAGACGGCAAAAGACTTTTGCCGTGGTCAATTAAAGCTCTGCAAGCGCCTTCATCAAGAATAAGTGTGCCTTGTGGTTTTAGGATGTGAGCAATCCATCTCTTCCGACTGCTCATCTTCTCAGAGGATGGGAGAAAAAAGGTGCCGACCATTTTACCGCTAAATAAATTCTTCAGTATCTCTTTTTCTTTTCCGGGACCGATAAATGAACTCCCACCACCTGAAGCAACGATTTTCGCCGCCTTTATTTTTGAAAGCATCCCACCACTGCCAAGGGCACTTTTCACGTTATGCACCAACCGTTCAGTCTCATCTGTGATTTCAGCAACCGTATAGATCGGTTCTGCGGTGGGATTTGTGTTGGGATTACCCGTATACAGTCCATTGACATCGGTCAAACAGATAAACATGTCAGCTTCTATCAAATTACAGATATGAGCTCCAAGTCTGTCATTGTCACCAAAGCGCAGTTCCTCTACCGATACTGTATCGTTCTCATTAATAATTGGAATGACACCAAATTTAAACAGAGTGAACAGTGTGTTTCTGACATTTAGATAACGTTCGCGGATCGCAAGATCAGCATGAGTGAGCAGTACCTGGGCAATTTTGTAGCCTAGCGAAGAAAATGCTTCTTCATAACTCTGCATCAATGATGACTGCCCAATAGCTGCCAGCGCTTGTTTTTCCTTAATCCCGTTACCGCTGCTGGTTTTATGATAGCCTATTTTCTTCTTTCCGGCCGCAACGGCACCGGAACTGACAAGGATAACCTCCCGGCCAGTTGAACGAAGAAAAGAAATTTCCTCTGCGATGTTGGCTATAACGC
>QZLB01000130.1 GCA_004796425.1 Desulfobulbaceae bacterium
ATCTTCAAGTGGTACTTTGCCGGGAAACTCTCATCGTGGTATTTTCCGCTCAACTTAACGTTAGCTGTACCAAAGGTCAGACTCAATGATCGAATATAAAATAGGCACAGATGATATCGATTGGGAAGGTTTAAGAGATCTCTATGGAGAAGTTGGTCTTGTTGGCGGTCTTGGTAAAAAGAGAGATCTGCCAAAGATACGTGAAGCTTTTCTAATCAGCTTTAAGGTTGTTACAGCTTGGGACAATCAAAGACTGGTGGGAGCAGGTCGAATGATATCAGATGGAGTATGTTATGGAATGATTTTTGACCTTGGGATCCTGGTTACCCATCAGCGACAAGGAATTGGTAGGCAAATTATCAATATATTACTCAAAGGACATGAAGATCTATTTATTCATTTAACGTCAACATTTGGGAATGAAGAATTCTATAAGAAGATAGGATTCAAAAAACACAAAACTGGATTTGCAAAATATCCAATTAAATCTAAGTATTTGGAAGATTAACAAAATCAGCTTACAAGTGCATTCAGTGGACGGCTAACGCGCTGGATGCACACAAATTTCTCAAGAAAACTGGCAACATTATCCTTAATCGGCAATCGGTGCAGCCGCCACTGATGCCGGCGTTGTGCCTCAAAATGGAACAATCCCACTTGAAATATGTGCATCCTAGATATATACTTGAAACATGGGTATGATACACAAAAAACTATTAAGACAATGTGAAGGTTTTGAGTGGAATGATGGAAATGTAAACAAAAATTGGCTCAAACATAAAGTTAGCCCTGCTGAATGCGAACAATTGTTTTTTAATAGGCCACTAGTAATTCAAGACGACACAAGACACTCGGAATTGGAAAAAAGATTTTATGCACTTGGCCGAACCGATTCTAAAAGAACCCTGTTCATTGCCTATACAGTCAGAAACAATCGAATCCGTGTCATTTCTGCAAGAGATATGAGTCGAAAAGAAGGAGAGGTATACAGTAATGAGTAAACAAATACCTAAATTCAAAAACGAAGAAGAAGAAAGAGAGTTTTGGGCAACTCATGACTCCACTGAATACGTTAACTGGGATAAGGCTGAAAGAATAACATTTTCTAATCTTAAACCTTCAGTAAAAAAGATATCCCTGCGTTTGCCTGAAACTATGATAGAGGAGCTTAAGCTTCTAGCAAACAAAAAAGACGTTCCATATCAATCTCTTTTAAAAATCTTTCTTGCTGAGCGTATAGAAAAAGAACTTAGCACACATTGAGTAACTACACGATCATCAATAAAACACTTTGCACAACCAATCGTTTGAACGGACGGCGTCATCGCCGCCGTTTAACTTATTGTTATATTTTAGAAAATTACTTATCGATGAACATTCAACGATTAAACGAAAAATACCCAAACAACGAAAAATTCAAATTAGGTGATAATGAAGCATTATGTGCAGAATTAACAGATTTGGTACGCTCTGGTAGAAAAACAGCTACCTGTGGTGCTCTTAGAGACTTCAGGCAAGGAAATGAAGTTATGCCAGTTGTCGGCCGAATAGACATAGTACTCAATTGGGATGGCACACCAGCACTAGCAATAAAAACAAAATCTATCGAAATTATGCGCTTCTGTGATGTCTATGAACAGTTTGCCTTACTTGAGGGTGAAAATGATTCTTTAGATGAATGGCAAGAGGATCACAAGAGGTATTTCGAGAGAAATGGTGGATTTGATGAGAGTATGGAATTAGTTTGTGAATGTTTTGAGCTAGTTGAAGTCTTTTAGGGATCAAATAAATGAAAAATAATATAACCAATCATTCCACCGGGCTCGCTGAGGCTCGCCGGTGAATTCCACACGCTATCTTCTGAAAACAAAACTTGACGCGTATATACGTTTGATGCATACATATGCATATGAGAACAACACTAAACATAGATGATCAAATGCTGAAAAAGGCGGCAACGCTTACTGGAGTTAAAGAGAAGACCTCTTTAATCCATTTGGGATTAGAAGCATTAATTGCCCGCGAGAGTAGTAAGCGTCTTGCTATGCTAGGTGGTACAGAGAAAGAATTAAAAGCAATACCACGTAGAAGATCAGCAAACTAAACATGGTCCTTGTTGACACATCAGTTTGGATCGATCATCTCCGAAAAAATGATCAACATTTACAACTTCTCTTACTAGATGGTGAGGTTGTATGTCATTCTCTTATCATTGCTGAACTTGTTTGCGGTAATCTGAAAAACAGAGAAGAAATTATAGGGTTATTGCAAGCTTTACCAATGGCTCCCGAAATTGATTTCGAAGAACATCTTTATTTTGTCGAAGAGCATAATTTATTCGGCAAAGGCATTGGGTATATAGATATCCAACTCTTAGCTTCTGCAAAATTATCTCAAACAAGTCTTTTGACGCTAGATAAAAGGTTGAAAGCTATTGCGGTAGAGTTCTCATTTAATTAAAAAAATCAAGATAATCAGACGTCCGAGCTAACAGATACCACTGACGGCAAACCTTTCCATTGAAAGTTTACCAGTATCTTCAAGAGGTACTTTACCGGGGAGCTCTCATCGTGGAATTTGCCGCTCAACTTAACGTTATGTCAAAGGAAATTATAATATTTGGACAATCAAAATATGAAATCAATTCTATGCGCTGAGTGCAATGAACAAATCACCAAGAGAAATGATTTGATTGTAGCGGGTAAGTTGATGAAACCTTATCACAAATCATGCCTGGAGAAACCGAATAGTACACTTGGTAAGACACATAAGTTCATGGGAAAGTTTCCTGTTGGAATATACTTTTGGATTTTAATCATACTTGGAAATTTTTTTATTGGAGAAATGTTGAGAAAAAATCCTGATTCCCCGGAAGTGTTAATTTTCTTTGGGATAATTTTTAATCTTGTTTTTATTGGTGGTCGAATTGGTATTTATTATAGTTACGAGCAATATATAGAATAAAACAAATGGCATAACCAATAGATTAAGGCAGGACCATTTTAGGTCCCCCGGTTTGAGAATGAATCGGCACCAAGAAAATTAAGTATTAAATCCAAGTGAGCAGGGGCTATCATCGGTGCCCGCTCAACTTAACGATACCTGGAATAAAGAATTAATGACCGCACTAGACACTATTGAATCTGAAATAAGAAAGCATCCCAAAATAAAATACGTAAGAAATGATGATTCAATCGTGATAGTTCCGGCCAATGAATCTGGGTTTGAAATTGTTTTCCATGGGGAGGAAACAGAATATACCGTTCATTACAAAGGCTGGCATGAACATTTTAGTAATCTGGGTGAAGCAATTGAGTGTATTAAATTTGGTTTATCAAATAAGTGTCGTTTGAAAGAATACTCCAGAGGTGATCGTCCTTATAAATGGGTTGTTGAATATTTTGAAAATGATCAGTGGTTAGATGACTCAGAAACAGGTTTTCCTACCTTATACATCTGGAAAAAGAAGAACGTAATTGTTTATCAAAACAATCTAATATAAGCAGATAATAAATCTTCGAGATGACAAGTTGCACCACTTACCTCGCACCACTAAAATCCATGTTGTAAAAGCCACAATTACCAGGGGTATCCAGGCATGCCCACAATATGCAAAGGAGTTATAAAAACAGATGGTTAGTGGAGAATTTCTGTTGACATCACTGGTTGTAGTTTTGATTCCAGGAACAGGTGTTATTTATACCATTTCAAATGGTCTGTTTCTTGGCTGGCGAGCAAGCATTGCAGCTGCTGTTGGTTGTACCGCTGGTATTGTTCCCCATCTGATTGCAAGTGTACTTGGTTTATCGGCAATCCTCCATACGAGTGCACTCGCCTTCCAAATTGTTAAGTACGCAGGAGCAGCCTACCTGCTCTATCTTGCATGGGGAATCTGGCGTGAAACAGGAACGTTAAAGTTTAATTCAAAACCATCAAAACAAGGGCTCTGGCAAATAGTTAGCAGAGGATTTCTCATTAACATCCTAAACCCTAAACTCTCCGTTTTTTTCCTCGCCTTTCTCCCGTTATTTGTTACTTCAGATTCTACATCCCCTACCCTTGAAATGTGCATACTCAGTGCCATATTTATGGTAATGACTCTGGTCATATTTATAATCTATGGTATTTCGGCAAATGGTATTCGACAGTATTTAGCTCGTTCCCCAAAGTTCATCGTGTGGATGCAGCGCACATTCGCAGCTACCTTTGCCGGTCTTGGCGCAAAGCTTGCGATGACAGAGCAATAACATACTAAAATTATTTCATAACTAAACGCTACACCAAATAACCTACTCAAACTTAGTTCGTTCAATACAAATGAGCATAGAAAGCTCGTACAAGATTCTGCAAGAGTCGTTTAAAAGCGGGCGCAGGTGAACCTAGATTAGGTAAAATAAATGAATCCGATTACTCTCCAGTACTCCCGAGAAGTTATAAAGGAGACAGTTATGGCCTATTGGTGGAAGCAAATAGGTATCGTATTCATACTTGTTATAGTTGGTTTGACTGCTTTTCTTCTTTTCCTGCTGATAAGCGGTGATAGATCATGGATCGTTGGCGTTTTGGCGACTATTGTTCTTTTGAGTATTATCGTCGTGTCAGGTTCATATTATATATTTTTGAAGCGTGCGTTGAGCCGTTTTACTAGGATGGGTAAGCCGGAGGCTATTCTGGAAGTTTATGATGACAGGCTTAAGGTTACTTCCGATATGGGCAGTAACGAAATTAACTGGTCATTGATTAGCAAAGTCCAACTATTGAAAAGTGCTTTGCTACTCTACTTATCTGAGAATGAGACTATGACATTGCCCCTCAAGGGTATGAGCACTGATGAGAAAGAATTTATTCTTTCAAAGATAAAGGCAAATAATATAGAACTATTATAATTTGTCCTTCCAGGGACGGTAAATGTCTACTACAAAACTCGGTCCCTCAGCTTGCTGCTATACACTTAACCAAACAATATGATATTGCATGTGAGAAGAGCTGAATTCAAAGACATGAACAGACCGATCAAGACATGCAGATCAGGAAGCTGTAAAGATTGCGATATATCGTTACGGACAAATTGTTACTTCAACTCATGTCAACTTCTTGAGTTTTACGTCATATCTTCACCATCATTTATCCTTGGTGGTATTGGCATTTATAGCAACAGCCCCACGTCTTTTTTCATTTGGTTATTGATCATCATTCTGTTTTTCTTTGTTATTGAAATCAGAGTGTTATGCTCACATTGCCCACATTATGAAAATTCAAAAATGTTGCTTAAATGCTGGGCAAACTCTGGTGCACCCAAGCTCTGGAGGTTTCGCCCCTGGCCGATGAACATCTTTGAAAAATCAATACTCATCACCGGTTTCTCAATAGTTTGGGGATATCCGTTAGTCTTCTTTTTGTTAACAAAATCATGGTGGTATTCTATTTTCTATTCTTTGCTCACAGTAGCTTTCTTTATACTTTTAAGTCTAAGAAACTGCGTGAAATGTATTAATTTCTCTTGCCCATTGAACCGGGTTGGAAATGACACAAAGAATAGGTTTACTGAGAACAATCCAGTTTTCAATCATACAGAGAACTTGAAGACCCAACTCACCAGCAAACGTTAGAGCAAATAAAAATGAAACAGGATGCCATTTTACGACATAACGAAGAGGTTGGGTTTTCCATCAAATTTCAAACAGTGGCATTACAATGAGGAAAAATAGGTTAATTCCTGTAATTACTATACAATACTTCATCCAATCAATTCTTTCATGAATGAGATCAAAGGATTCACTGAACATTGGAGTGGGTACAAGAACGGTCTGCTGCGCCTTGAGCATGGACCCGCAGCCCTCTATATTGAATCTGTTCATGGTTGTCCGGGGAGTTGTGCGATGTGCCATTATAGTGGAACCAGGGCGAAAAATATCAATCATGACATCCTGGCCCATTTAGAACCATACTTTAATGATTTGGAAGTGATGGGGATCCATGGACAGGGAGAGCCACTCCTTGGTCAACTTCAGTATTTTATAAATCAGGCAAACTCCAATCGCTGTGTCCTTCATATGAATTCTGCGGGTTTTCACTTAACCCCTCAAGTAGCTGACAGCCTGGCCCAAACAAGGCTTTCCATCAGATTTTCCATCCATGCCGGCAGGAAGGAAACGTATCGCCGAATTATGGGCCAGGATTTAGATAAGACAAAACGAAAAATTGCTTATCTTGTCGACAGGTTAAAAAAGACCGGGGGGAGTCACGATTTATGGTTCAGCTATATTGTCATGAAGGAGAACCTTGAAGAGATAAAAGATTTTCTGCATCTTGCCCATAGTTGCGGTATCAGGAGTGTGCGTTTCATGCGTCTTTTTCCGAACTGGCAAACTATCAAAGGGAAGAACTATAAGAATCGTGATTTCACGTTTAACTATTTTGAGCAAAGTAACCGTCGGGTGATTGAGAAGTTTCAGAGTAATGCGGATGATTATCACGAATTGGCAGCGCGTTTGGGTATCAAAATCGAGTATGGTTCCGTATACTTCCAACCGAGCATGATTGACAGCATGAAGGAAGCCCTTAACAGTTTAATTGTACCCACGATTCATACGGGTTTATTTCCATTATTGAAAAATCGTGGAACATGCCTGATCCCCTGGTTTGGCGGCTTGGTCATCAATCAGAAAGGCCAGGTCAGGCTCTGTTGTTCAAGCTCAACCGTTGTGGGTAAACTGAAAGAAACGAGTCTTGCTGAAATCTGGAATTCCAACCGAATGATGAGAATCAGGCAGGATTTTGCTAACGGTTACATCCCGAAAGTTTGCGGGTTTTGTCAGGGGGTTGGTTTAGATAACTTTCCCAACAACTCTTTCACTGGGCTGAGGCAAGCGCTGCCAAAGATTGGTGATTAATATTCAATACCATTGAAAAAAGTCGCTGCAATGGACGCAGGTAATTACTCAACGTAACAATCGTTGACTACCCAGGAGAACACCGCACATGGGCCTTAAACATGTTGGTAAAACAGTGATTCAGGAGAAGCATCTTGCAACATGCCATTGCGGTGTAGTTCAAATGGAACTTACGCTTCCCGATGGTATCGTTGATCCTCGTCGATGTGACTGCTCAATCTGTCGTCGCAAAGGTGCAATTGTGGCCAGTGTCCCACTGTCAGGTATTCGCATCTTTGAAGGTCAGGATAAACTGACCCTCTATCAATTCAACACAATGACAGCCAAGCACTATTTCTGTAGCATCTGCGGTATTTATACGCACCATCAGAGGCGATCGCAGCCTGACTTGTATGGCTATAATGTGGGCTGCCTGGTAGGTGTGAACCCTTTCGAAATACAAGAGATCACCCTCTATGACGGCGTTAACCATCCAGCGGATCGTTCTGTTGAGGAACAGGATGAACCTGAAGAAGATCCAAAGAAGTCTGATCTGGTTGTTGACTCCGGGGCATTTAAGAAGATGTTCAACGACCATGGGGCGATCATGTATATCGTTGATCTTTCAACATTTACTATCATTGATGCAAATCAGGCAGCTTTGGACTTCTACGGTTTTGACCGTCAAACAATGCTGACCAAGAGAATTCCCGACCTCAACACCACGCCGGAAGCGGAAATCCGCGCCGAGATCAAAAAAGCGGTGGCAGAGAATCGAACGTACTATGTCTTTAAGCACCGACTTTCCGATGGTACAATTCGCGACGTCGAGATCTACGCCAACCCTATTTCTATCCAAGGCAAGGATTATGCCTTCTCTGTTGTTCACGACATCACCGAACATAAAAAAGTTGAGGACGAACGAAACCGCCTGATTGACGATTTACAAACCTCTTTGAATGAAATTAAAACCCTGCGTGGTATCATACCGATCTGTTCCTATTGTAAAAAGGTCCGAGACGACCAGGGATTTTGGAACCAGGTCGATGTCTACATCAGGGAACATTCGGAAGCCGATTTCAGCCATTCCCTGTGTCCGGAATGTGTCCATGAACACTACTCGGATATTTTCAAAAAGGAATGATATCGGTTTTCGTTGCAGTGATGGTCACATGAGTGGGTTCTATTATCGATGTAGCCTGAGCATGTGGACGCTCGTCCTATGCTTGATTGATAGCATACAAAAACCTATTCTGAAGAAAAATGGCGGGCGCTTTGAAATCAAGAACACTAAAAATAACAATTTCAGCGACTAGTCTGATCGTTATTCTTCTTTCTATATTTGTTTATTTTGAGATAGTAGTACCCCACAATACTTTGAGAGACCTTGAGTGGTGGGAGCAAGCCTCTGCTGAAGAGCAAAGGCAGGTAGCTCACCAAATACTGCGGTACCCTGTTGGCAATCATCATGACGCATTTCTCATCCTTACTGAGTTCGGAAACTCAGAGTCGATACCATATCTATTGAACGGACTGAAATGGTATGAGTTTTTTAATAGAGGCGAAGATTTTATACTTTATTCAAGAGATCATTGTTTAGATGCGTTGCGAAAAATTACCGGAAAAGACCTCGGCACAAAATACACAGATTGGAAGGATATTGATACCTACTGAAAAGCTGCCGACAATAACCATTCTCCAGATCGCTCCTGATGCTCACACCACTTTGCGATATGTCTGGTGATGAAAATGAGCAAAATTATTCTAGAAACCAAAAGACTCAGGTTGGAACGAATCGGGTTCGAGCATAAAACAGCACTGTATGAGCTCCTTGCAAATCCCAAAGTTCATCAATTTTTTCCAAAAGTGTTGGATAGAAACGAGGCTAGGGAGTTTTTTGAGAAGATCCAGGATCGGGATCGAACAGATGGTCATAGTTTCTGGGCGGTTATCTTAAAAAGTGACCTGAGCTTTATCGGAATTTGCGGCTTGCTCTCTCAAACAATTGACGGAAATAAAGAAATCGAAGTTGGCTACCGGTTATCCGACAAATACTGGAACCACGGTTACGGCACTGAGGCAGCAAGTGGCTGTATCCAATACGCCAGTGATACCCTTTCAGTAACTTCCATCATTTCATTGATACAATCTGTCAACAAACTATCCATACGGGTTGCCGAAAAAAATGGGTTAACTTTTGAAAAGGAAACGATGTTCCAGGGATTACCACATCTGGTTTATCGTTTATATTTAAACTAAGGAAGCACAACTATTTGTTATTAAAAAGATAATATGAGTGATTTCAAGATTCTTCCGAATGTTGAATTGATTGAGAACGGACCTGTTACGAAGGCCTTTATAAAGAAAAACAGAGCCTATTTGCATGATGCCTGCGATCATGTCTTGCATCTCCCCTATGGAAGAACCTCAGACAGATCCAATTACATGTTGGTGCTCACAGAAGCAAGGGGAGCCTGCAGCTCGAAACACGCTCTCATCGCTGCTTTAGCCGCAGAGCTCAAACTACCGATTCAACTGACTATTGGCATCTATCCAATGAACTCGTTGAACACTCCGGGTATCGAAGATGTTCTGGACAATTCGGACTACCCTTTCATACCAGAGGCTCATTGTTTCCTTACCTACCAGGGAAACCATATTGATATCACGAGAACTGTGCACGACAAACCCGAACCGATAACGGAGTTCTTCCACATTGAGCACATAACACCCGAGCAAATTGGTGAGTATAAAGTCCAGTTACACCAAAAATTCATCAGGCAATGGGGTGGGAATCACAAATTTGCTGAACTTTGGGCGTTACGGGAAGCGTGTATACAAGCCCTCTCATCATAAACTCCTAACGATATTTTATTGTTTAAAGAAAACAGACAACACATTGTATAAAACGACCGAAGAGCGTTCCTCTTTCTGGTTCACAACAAATCGCCAACTAACTCTTTGGCAGAAAAGCGAAATTCAAACCGCATGGGATTACCAAATGAAAGAAGATAGAGATATTGAAAAGAGCTACTCAAATATAGACTTTGTTGCCAAGCTGAGACGACTCGCTGACGCCATTGAAAATGGTAAGAAATTTGAAATTCAAATCGCAGGTGAACGGATATACGTCCCCGTAAGAGCCGAATTTAATATCGAGCATGAAAGAGAAGGTACCGAAGAGGAAATTGAATTTCAGATAAAATGGAATAACGAGGGATAATCTGCTTCAAAATTGCAAATACCTCATTGCAACTGTGCTTTTTTCCCTTAGGAACCCTTCGTTCACACATGGGATATGAAATGTGCTACAATACCGTGTATAAACATTCGACATGTCCACTCAAACGCATTGATCTGCATGGTTTAACCCGTCGGTATGGAGCATAAAAAGCATCCAAACTTCGAAAAGAAATTTACAGTGTTTATGTTTAGCATCATCATCATCGATGCGATTTTCTTTGCCTTGTGTTTTTATACCAATTCCATCGGCTTGGAAAAGATATCAGATCTATCTTTAATCCTTGTTTTCATAATCACCTTTCTTGGCTTTATCTATAGTTTTCATCGACTCTACAATGTGAGATGTCCCTCCTGTTCGAAGAAAACAAAAACCATAAAGAACAAGGAAATAGATCAGTGGCAGGCCCATTGCTCAGCGTGTAATATACGATGGGATCTCGGCATTGGAACAGATACTGGCCCGTAACCGAATGTGGCGTTGCAAACCTGAGAAAGCACGCACCCATAACACCAGCAAGGTGGCGCCCATACTCTAGGATTTCAATAGACCAGAAAGATTAAATAACATGGCTTTCGCGAGAAAAAAACGTTCTGCTCAAGAAATATGCGTAAAATGCGGGATAGAAAACCGCGATGAATTCACCTGGCAGCGTTCTCGTAACGCATTGGGCGAACGCCCACTCTTATGTGGTGATTGTTCCAGAGCGTTGTCCAAAGATTTAAAAACATTCGTTTCCCAGTGGCTGCAAAAGCCGAAAAACCCGCAAAACACCTAGAACCATTCGTGCGTCGTTTTCGAGTGGTAACGAACCGTTCACCAACACTAATTATTGATCACATGAAAGTATTTGAAGGCCACAACCAGGCAGGTGAACTTATCTATTTTGAAATTCCCAATACCTTCTTGCCAAGAAGATCCGCCGTGAAAATCATTAAACGTATCCCTGGGGTAAAAGGCATATCAGAAAAACTTGGAGATGATGTGTTCTTTGAGTTTAACCTTAATGACAAAACGTTTGAAATAATGGAACCCTTTGGTGATAACAGTCGATATCATATTGGGGAAGAAACCGCATGTTATTCAGCAGAACTTATCTTGTTAAAAGAAACCTTCTCCCGTCATAAAAATATCATTCAAAGGTTATTGAAACGATAACAGCCCCTCAATCAATTTTACACCGATTTACTTTTCTACGGAAATAGTCTGCTCAAACGTTGTGGTGATATTATCAGCATTAGCTATTATATAAACGATACATAACCAATCCATTAATCGGTTAATCAAGAAGCCGCATATCTCCATGCGCCCTGCTATTATCATCAGCGACCAAAGAGGGAATAGCCGATGAGTTTCACATCGTTTTTTTCAAAACAGGCCAGGAAACCAGAGGGTTTTTTTGGACGTTTTGTCATGAAATTGATCTTCGATCGAGGGAACACGTTTTTGAACAACTTCGTCGAAGAACTTTTGGAGGTTCAGACCGATGACCGAATCTTCGAACTTGGGTCCGGTACCGGCAAACTGATCAGCCAACTGGCACCCAATATTGATGGTGGATATATTGAGGCTATTGATTTTTCCGCCCCAATGGTTGCAATCGCCCGGAAACGAAACAATCAAAACATTGCCCGGGGAAAAGTGAAAATCGTCGAGGGTAATTTCGATGAACTCCCGCACAAGAAAGCATGCTTCACTAAGGCATGCAGCGTCAACACACTCTACTTTTGGTCGAAGCCGGAACAAACTGCTTTGAAGTTGGCTGAGATTCTTAAACCGGGCGGCTCACTCGTTTTGGCTTTTGAGGATTTTGCCCAATTGAAACAACGCAAACTCGATCAGGATGTTTTTAATTTTTATTCTACTTATGAGACTGAAGATCTCTTGCGGGATGCTGGTTTTTCTCAGGAGGTAACCGTCGTCTCGAGGAAAAAAGGAAGTGCAGTTTTCCATTGTATTGTGGCAACCAAATGAGAATCAAGGTTGCATAACTGGCAGCACGAAACAGGAGTCTCAGAACAACAATGACCAGATGAACGGGCATTACCTTGAGATAGTAGTAAGATGGATCTCTATTTGATCACCGTTGACACTTCGCATTGCTCTAAGACTCAAGATTATATCTTAAAGAAATGGGAGCAGACAAAATGATACGTTTCATTTCATGGCTACTCTTTGCTATCCTTACCTGCTTGATGATCCCCATGGGAGCATATGGTTGCACCGCTTTTTTACTGGATACCAATGATGGACCTCTTTATGGCAGAAACTTCGACTGGAGAATTGGCGAGGCCTACGTTGTCATCAATAAAAGAGGGACGAGAAAAAAGGCAATCCCGGAATCGTTAAACCACCCAGAAAACAGTCTGCAATGGACATCTCAATACGGGAGTGCCACATTCAATCTCATCGGCAGGGAATTTCCCATGGGTGGTATGAACGAAGCCGGCCTGGTGATAGAATCCCTGATGCTGGACCAAACACGATACCCTCCCCTAGACTCGCGACTCTCCCTCTTAGCCACCCAATGGATGCAATATCATCTTGATAATGCCGCCACGGTAAAAGAAGTGATCGATAGCGAACCTCAGGTACGAATTCGCGGACCTCGTGATTCGAAATTTCATTTTTTCATTTGTGACCGATCAAGTGTCTGCGCAGCAATTGAGTTTATTGAGGGGAAACAAATTACTCACACCAACGAAAAGCTGCCGGTAAAAGTGCTTACCAACACGGCCTACCAGGAATCTCTGACTTTTCTCAAACAAGGTAAACTGCCTGAGCCTGACTATGATGATTCCGTCGCACGCTTTATTCGCTCAGCAAAGCTGATAAAAGAGTTTGATCCTCACACTGAAGGCCAGGCAATTGCCTTTGCGTTCAACATCCTGAAAGAAGCAGAGCATGATTCCCATGCGACGCAATGGAGCATTGTCTATGACCCCAAAGCACTCACAATCCATTTTCGGACACTTCAAAATCAGCAGATCCGCTCATTTACACTGCAATCTTTTGATCTGTCCTGTTCGAAACCAGTTAAAGTAATGAGTGTCGAAACCAAAATGAGTGGTGATATTACAAATAATTTCGCTAATTACAGCCATCAGGTTAATCGGAATCACATGAGATATTACTTTGTTCAGTCATATTTTGCGGCACCACCCGACCGGCTATTAGAACGCTTCTCAGATTATCCGGAATCCACCAGTTGTAATGAGTAGTCGCGCTTTTGCCTTTCACTCTTATCGTTTCATTCAGGCGGTTAATTTTGATGCGCCAGCATACTTATAAAATGCAATTGGCATTTATACATCCGACATTAATTGTGTATGAGAAAACCACACAACGCAAACAGGACAATCACTGATGCAATGTTTTGAATCCCCGCCAACTATTACTGAATACCTGGACTTGCGGAGCAAAGCCGGATTATCTCCGAAATCACGAGAAGCCGCGGAAGTAGGATTAGCCAATTCCCTTTATGTGGTGCAATTGCGGGCTGATGACAAACTCATTGCCATGGGCAGGGTTGTCGGTGATGGCGGCTGCTTTTTTGAAATTGTCGATATTGCGGTGTTACCGGAGTATCAAAGTCAAGGCTTAGGGAAAAAGATCATGACCTCCATTGATGCATACCTTCAGTCTGCAACCTATGAGGGTTCATATGTTTCAATGATTGCAGATCAGCCAGAATTTTATGAAAGACTGGGATACAAACGCACTTCACCATCGGAGGGTATGTATAAGAGATACTGATTACCCCCCGGTATGCAATTAGTTAAAGCTTGCAGACTGGGCAACACATGATTCAGCATTTACGTCTGATCCGCCGAAATGGAGTATTCAATGATATTCCGTACGATCATTTCTACAATAGCATTCTCCATAACGATATTACTTTCTCAGCAGGAAGCCCGAACAATGCAACCGCAGGAAATTTTATTAACTGATTTTTCACACTCCGCAGAAACCGAATCGTGGCAAATTATCAATGATGGGGTCATGGGCGGACGCTCACAGAGTGAAGTTCTTTTCACCGCTGACAATACCACGATTTTTAAAGGACTGATATCGTTAGACAATAATGGCGGATTTGCCTCAACGAGGAGTCTTCCGCGTCGCGATGAATTAGCCGGCTACAAAGGGATTATGCTTAAGGTGAAAGGTGATGGAAAAAACTATCAATTCAGGCTTCGAACCAACGATAGATTTGACGGTATTTCATACCGTGCGCTGTTTGCTACAGAAAAAGCTCAATGGATAACGGTTACCATTGCATTCGATGAATTCGTCCCGGTTTTCAGAGGGCGCATATTGACCAATGTCGCCCCCCTTGTCCCTGAGAACATTCAGCAATTGGGCTTTCTCATTGCCAACAAAAAAGCTGAGCAGTTTCAGATCGAAATTGATTGGATCAAGGCTTATCGAGATCAGTAATAGTGGTGTCACACCCCAACCAGAAGATATTTATTTCTATTTCGGCCTGTCTGACTCTTGAACTTTTTTCAATCAGGCTGTTCGCTCTTTTTTGGGTTACGGCCAGAAAATAGTGTGGTATACAACCACCACGTAAAGTTTACAAAAATAGTCAAGCACGCTCCCCTTCTGTTCATCAATCAATGACAACAGGAACTCATTATGAATAAAAAACTCCTTGCTCTATTGCTGCCATTTCTTTTCTTTTGCGGATGTGCCTGTAAAGAGTATCCACTCCATTACGATGTGGTCTTGTCCCATGATTCAGAGCGTATTGCATATGAGATTGTTGGCTCAGGCAGAACGTCATTGGTATTTATTCACGGTTGGAGTTGTGATGGACGCTACTGGCAGAATCAGACGACTGTGTTTGCTTCAAAGTATCAGGTAGTCAGTGTTGATTTGGCCGGTCATGGTCATTCTTCGATGGATCGTTCGGACTATTCAATGTTGTCTTTTGCCGAAGATATACAGGCAATTATGGACAAAGAAAATATAGAACGCGCGATTTTGATTGGCCATTCAATGGGCGGCGGCATTATCGCCGAGGCAGCGAGACTCATGCCAGAGCGAGTAATCGGAATTATCGGAATTGATACCCTGCAAAATGTTGGAAAGCGTTATCCGCAGTCTGTCATTGATGAAATGGTACAACCATTTGAGGCTGATTTTAAAACTGCTGCTCAAAGCTTTGTTGCACCAATGTTTCCGGAAAATGCGGATCAGCAGCTCGTCAACTGGGTAAAAGAAGACATGTCCTCAGCACCAAAGGAGATTGCCTTGAGTGCGTTTCGTAACTACCTGGAACAATACGTGAGTGGCGAAGCAGCCGCGGTTTTTAAGGATGTAGCGATTCCAGTGATTTCGATTAACGCCAGGCTCTGGCCAACCGCACCTGAGGAAAACAAAAAGCATATCAAAAACTATCAACTTTTCTACATTGAGGATACCGGCCATTTCCCAATGTTGGAAAAACCCGAAGTATTTAATACAATATTAAAAAAATCGATTCAAGTCATCGAATCACAAGGGAGTTAAGCTCTCAAAACACTGTCTCAACTCCATAGTCATGTCTCGCAGGAAATAATATGGAAATCTGGTTTACCTTTGTACTGGTCTCTACCCTGATCCTGGTGATTCCGGGCCCCACGATCATCCTGGTGGTAAGTCAATCGGTGACACATGGGAAAAAATCTACCGTACCGCTTGTTGCAGGCGTACTACTTGGAGACTTCACCGCTATGGCTGCTTCTCTATTGGGCCTGGGAGCACTGATGGCAACCTCGGCTGCCCTTTTTACAACTTTTAAATGGTTAGGAGCACTCTATCTGATCTATCTTGGTATCAAGCTGTTCTTTGACAGGCCGAATCAACAGCAGTCCGACGAAATTGGAGCAACACAAAAGTCATCAAGATCGCTGCTCAGCAGCTCATTTATCGTGACTGCTCTGAATCCCAAAAGCATCGCGTTCTTCGTCACGTTCCTACCGCAATTTATCAATCCAACTCAACCAGTAGTGAGCCAACTTACCCTGTTCGGCAGTACATTTCTGGTCTTAGCAACGATCAATGCAGCGCTCTATGCGATTTTTGCGGTGCAGTTAAAACAATATATCAGAAGGGCAAACGTCCAAAAATGGGTTAATCGGTGTGGAGGGTCGACATTGATCGGTGCAGGTATTTTTACCGCTCGAATGATCCAGGCGAAATAACGGCGTTTCCATTAAGGGCGGCGATCGCCCTTAATTACAATTCTCAAAGCTATCAAGAATTCATCTATTGCATTCTTACACTTCACCACGACATGTAAACGGAAGCAGATATGACAGCTCAAGTGATGAAATCTACCTTTGTAACAACCGTCGCCTGGTTATTTATCGTTCTTGCCGGGTTTTCCACCTTTATGACCGGGTTGCAAAATATCATGCTGTTTTTCTTCTTTCCCAAGCAGGAAATCAAGCAGCAGATGGCCGTGCATCATTCATCCGATCAAATCCCCGATCTCTTCATGTTTCTCTTCTCATATTTCGATTACTTTTTCCTGTTGGCCTTTGTCACCTCAGCCACTATGCTCATTGGGGCAATTGGCCTGCTGAAACGAAAAAACTGGGCTCGAATTACCTTCATGACACTGATATCATTGGGCGTATTGTGGAATATTTTCGGAATCTTCATGCAGTTCTACGCATCTTCTTCCATGTCAGAATTTGGCCATCAGCCACTAGAGTTTAAAATGATGCAAAATGTCATTCTTGGTGTGTCAGCAGCAATGGCGCTCGTCTTTACCAGTTTGTTTGTTTGGATTATTCTTAAGTTGAATTCGGAGCCAATAAAAAGAGAATTTCACTAACACTGCCAATCTGCAACCAATCGCTCTTGCCAAAGGGGATATAAAATGAGTCCAGCCAATGATATATCACCCCCCTCATGGTTCATCGGCCTCATAATACCTGTTGCAATATGGCTGTTCTGGGTAGTATTCAGCGATACTCGCCATAATCATGGTTTTTGGGTGGCTTTTTTGATGCCCCTGGCATTGTTCTTTTTTCCTCTCGTCTGGATCGCTTACGTTTTTCTCAAGTACTCGACACTCCTTGCATTCACTGTGCGAGGACGTAAAGATGAACATCAGGAGTTCTTTAGAAAACTCACCATTCGGTCGGGGATATTTCTGCTCTTTAATCAAAACTAGACCGGCTCAATGCAACGGCTGACAATCATAGATCCACCTGCATTCTAGATAATAATCCGATATGAAAAGTCTTTTGCCCCACGCAGAACTCTATATCATGCAAATCATAAGACTCCTTTTCACCATCATCATTGTTCTTTCACTATCGGGCTGCCTGGGCAGGCCCAGCGTCGAAAGAAAAGACGAGAGACTGCATAAGCAGCAAAACGCAATCATATTGCATGCCCTACTCGAAGTTGCCAGGACCGGTGACTGGCTGGTGACTCGCGGTTATCACTCAACAGACTCTCTGGTCTCCAATGTAACGGGGATACCGATCAGTCATGTTGGTATTATTAACACCACCACCAATCAGGTGATTGAAGCAGAAGGATCTGGGGTTCATCTCTCTGATTTGTATGATTTTATTGACAAATCGTATCGACTACTCATTATCAGACCGCGCTGGCAATCACCGGAAAATATGATGCTCGCCTGGCTGGAAGCAGAAAAATTGGTTGGCAAAGATTACGATTTTTTAGGTACAATCGGCTTTGACTATCCACACAGATATTATTGCAGTGAACTTGCCATCGCCATCTACCAGCAGTGGTTCATAGGAAATGAGCGATTCCCTCAGGTCATCAAACCAGGAGAACTTTATTTGTACGGCACCATAATGTATGACTCGTTACCACGAGATGAAATCATGACAAACGTTGAAATGGATGAAATCTCAACCAAGATGATTGATCAAACGGAGACTTCATTAGATGCTGCACCCATCTTATAGTATATCGTGGTATCAAACGAAAAACGGTGACGAAGTCATTGGGGCAATCAGTGAGGATCCTGATTGGACCATGTTCACTAAAAATGAGGTTACAAAGCGGGCATACAGAGATCGGCTGGCCGAAAGCCAGACGCTTGTCTGTTATCAAGGAGCCGTTTTTTGCGGTTATTTGCGGGCACTGCTGGATGAAGGTTTTGCTCTGTACATCAGTGAATTGTTTGTCTGTCCCATTCATCGCAACAAGGGGATTGGAGAACAACTTATAAAGAGGATAAAAGAACATTTTCCAAACATTACCGTTTATGCCTTATCGGATGAAGATTTGTTTTACGATAAGAAAGGATTCAATAACATCGGTTCAATTTTCGAGATATGAAGCTTCACCAACTCGTTATCAACCACCTATGTTTATTAACCAGGGGACTTAAACGTGTCACGCAGAAGAAAGAAAATCGAATACTGCTACAACGATTATATCAAAACAATGTCCGAGGAAGAGGCCACCGTTTACAAAACGCGTCTGGCTCCACTTATAGAAATCATGGCGCGTTCAACCAGTGACCACGAGATAATGAATCAGGCAAAAGCATATGATGCCGAACATGGTACTGATATCTTCGAGGCTGCGGTACAGTTAACTGTCTATTGCATTGCCTGCTCCAAGTTTGCCTGCGACTGCTAACACTCATGGCCCTTTGAGACATCGGGGTATTATTAGAGCAGGTCTGTTTTGAGAAGCATATCAACCTCATGAAAACGGGCACTGAATATTAAATCGCTTATTACTCAAGAAAAAAAGGTTAAAATAATGGATCTAGAATTTTCAACATGGCCTGAGATTGAACGCTACCTGAAACGCAGAACCGATATCATTATTCCCATTGGTTCCACCGAGCAGCATGGCCCAATGGGGTTGATTGGCACCGATTCAATCTGCCCGGAAGTCATTGCAAAAACCATATCCGAGACCCACGATATTCTGGTTGCTCCGACCATTAAACTTGGTATGTCGCAGCATCATCTCTGCTTCCCGGGATCCATCACCCTTCGCCCTGCCACCTTGATCGCAGTGGTACAAGATGTCGTACGATCACTCATAACCCATGGGTTTACCCATCTGTTCTTCCTGAATGGCCATGGTGGTAACGTCGCTCCCGTGACCACGGCATTTTCGGAAATCTACACTGATCACTCTCTTGCACAAGATCAAGCATCGGTTCACTTACATCTCTGGAGTTGGTTCAGTGGCACTCGCGTGAGAAATCTCTCAGATCTATCGTTCGGAGAAGCGAATGGTTCTCATGCAACACCATCTGAGTTGTCCCTGAGTTTTTATGCGTTTCCCGATAAGGAAAAGCGTGAAGAATTATCACCTGCCCAATCCACCAAGACCAACTTCCGGGATTGCTATGATTTCAAAAACAATTTCCCGGATGGCAGAATGGGAGCAGATTCATCCCTTGCCACTGCTGCCCTAGGAAAAAAGTTTCACGAGTTTGCCTTGGAAGATTTTCTTGAAGAATATCAGGATTTCTACCAGGTATAGGTTATGGCAGAATTGACAGGGAACCAACACGGAACATTATAGAAAGACAAAAACCTCACACCTACCTTTGTCATTTGTTGGGCGAAAGTGAAAATGACAGGTAGGTTCAAACATTCTACGTAAGGAGAATTGGTTATGAGTGAGCTTGATGAACGACTCTATAAGATTATCGGCAAACGATTTGGCTACAGTGAAAATGATCTTGCCCTGTTCAAGGATAACCCAAGAAATAGTGAGCTGATCGGCAGAGCAAATGAATTGGCCAAGACACAGTTTGTATTGGAAGTTGTTGAATCAAAGGGTTGTAACAGCAATCACAAAGTCGGTGATAAATTCTATTTTGATTATGCCGGAAACATTTTGACAACGCTGTGTCCACCCAAAATCTGTGGTTATTCTCTCAACAGCGCGATGATGATGATCTTCACCGCAAATGAGATGCTTTACGCAGGTGTTGATCCGAATGAAATTCGCTTCAAACGGGCAAGCTGTTTTGACGTTGGCATTGAATGCGGTGGTTGGGGCAGAATTGTATTGGAATTAAAAATTGAAGAAGCTGAATCATAATTAAACGGTACACACAGATGCCCGTATCCCAGGAAGAAAAAGAATATGCCGCTTTTGTTGTTGATCTCATGCAATCAGTGGGACCGGTAAACGTGAAGTCCATGTTTGGTGGATTTGGCATTTTTCTCCACGGTGTCATGTTTGCCCTGCTGTATGAAAGTGTCCTCTATTTCAAGGTTGACCATGAAATAGAGGATGAGTTCAAACAACGAGGGCTCGAACCGTTCAGGTACACTCAGAGAGGAAAAGAGATGAAAATGTCTTATTACCAGGCTCCAGAAGAAACCATAGAAGATGAGGATGAGATGAACCACTGGGCGGTGAAAGCATATGACGCCGCCTTGCGGGCTGCATCAAAAAAGAAAAACTGATCATGAACACTGAAGTTCGAATTAAACACACCTACGCGTAGAAAATGAAAACCGAATCGATCAATTTCAAAGACAAGTTCAGTCTTTTTACTGAACATTGGAGTCCGAAAGTCATTGCGGAGATGAATGACTATCAGTTTAAATTGGCAAAAATAAAAGGTGAATTCGTCTGGCATGATCACAAGGACACTGATGAAGTTTTTGTCGTCCTCTCCGGTGAAATGCAGATTCTATTCAGGGATGGGAAGGTTATGCTCTCAGAAGGTGAAATGTATGTGGTAAAAAAAGGCAAAGAACACAAGCCATATGCAGAAAACGAATGTCAGATTCTTATTATTGAACCACGGGGAATCGTCAATACCGGAGAATCAGAAAGTGATTTGCAGGCAGAGAATGATATCTGGATTTAGCAGGTATCAAGCCATTTTTAACCCACAGACCGGCCACCTTTCCAACTCATGAGTTGAATATTGAAGTTGGTCGGAAAGTGCTGGCATTACATGAATTTTCTGATACATGTTTAGTATTGTTGGCCCTTTAAACCTCTAACCTGTCGTAATGGTGAAATGAGATGTTTGACTTTACTATCGTCTATACCGTCGCAGCTATTTGGGCGGTGGCTGCAATGACTCCGGGACCTAATTTTTTTATTACCGTTCATACCGCTATTGGTTCGAGTCGCAAAAACTCATTATATATCGTGTTGGGCATTGTGACCGGCACGCTTGTCTGGTCGGTCTCTGGCTATCTGGGAATTGCAATCCTGTTCAATACGGTACCGGTCCTATACTTCTTCCTGAAAATCATTGGTGGTCTCTATCTGGTATACATTGGGGTAAGTATGTTCATGAAACGAAATACACCAGCAAATCGTGAGCGTAACACTCATCCCTCAGCCCTAAGATGTTTTCGACTTGGCTTACTTACCAACCTGCTCAATCCGAAGACCGCAGCATTTATGACAAGCCTGTTTGCCGCAACAATTCCACCGAATGCATCAGTACAACTTGGAGTGATTGTTGTTGTGGTAATTTGCACCATTTCTGCAGTCTGGTACGCACTGGTTTCACTCTTGTTTTCACATGAGCCCGCAAAGAAATTATATGAGAGGCAGAAGCGAACCATTGAGAAAATTGCTGGCGCCATATTCATCGCTTTTGGTCTTAAACTGGCTTTTTCCAAATAGGCTCTTTAAGCCAGGTACACATCAGCGCGTTCATAAGACACTGAAAGGTTGCACTCTTCGATGATTCAAATCACAGAATATAACAACACAAGCGAAGCAGGCGTCATCGAATTGATACTTGATATCCAAACCAGGGAATTTGGTGTAGCCATAACGCTGGAGGATCAGCCGGACCTGCTTAGGATTACAAAATTTTACCAGCACGGGTGCGGAAATTTCTGGACCGCTCTCAAAGATAACCGCGTCATCGGAACAATTTCATTGCTCGACATCTCGAACCACCAGGTGGCATTAAGAAAAATGTTTGTCCATAGGGACTATCGTGGAAAAGAATTCAACGTGGCGGCAAATCTTCTGCACAAAGCGCTTGACTGGTCTCGAGAGATGCAGGTACGGGAGATATTCCTGGGAACCACTGCAAAATATCATGCAGCCCACCGTTTTTATGAGAAGCACCAGTTTATGGAGATTAAACAAAGTGAGCTGCCTCCACGCTTTCCGGTTATGGAGGTGGACACGAAGTTCTACAAATATGCACTCTAGCTTGCGATCTGCTCAGCAAGACCAGACAGGAAAAACAATCCTCAAGGTGAATCGGAGAAGAGTATGAAATGTCTGCGGTGCAAAGAAATCGAATTAAAAATGACTAAACGCCAGGGTGTTGAGATCGATTATTGTCCCGATTGTAACGGCATCTGGCTCGATAGTGGAGAGCTCAATATAATAATCAACCAGTACAAAACGAAGAAGGAAGCACAATCGACCTTTGCAGCAAAGGATACAACCTACACGGGGACGACCAGGTCCACTGCAAAAAAAGAAAAAGTCGCGACTTCGGTGGTAGACAACCTCTTTGACTTATTTGATATATGACGTGATTCACTGACCTTTTACCGGAACCAACATGAACTCATCTGAAATAGTGGTTTCCACAGACAGGAACCAATTGGATATTGACTATATACACCGCGTACTTGCAAACTCATATTGGGCGGTGGGAATTCCCAAGGAACTAGTGGCTAAATCAATCCAAAACTCATTCAGTTTTGGCATGTATCTGAACGGAGTACAAATCGGGTTTGGCAGGGTCGTTACGGACTTTACCACCTTTGCTTATTTGGCAGATGTCTTTATCGACGAAAATCAGAGAGGCAAAGGATTTGGCAAATTATTGATAGATAAGATCATCAGCCATACGAAGCTTAAGAGCTTGAGGCGCTGGCATCTTCTTACTGATGATGCACATGACCTCTATCGACAATTCGGCTTCTCCACCCCAAGTGACCCCCCTGTGCACATGGAAATGAAAAGAAAGCCCGATTACCAGACTGTTGAATAATTCCCCATACTGTTGGGTGGCTGGCTAGCACCCTATTGATGTTAAATACAAATCATGCGCTGAAAACATGGCCGACTTTCACATAAACAAACGGACCTACTCGACCAAAACTCTACTCACCAGCTTGAAAGAGCGGCAACTAATTCCCAGCCGCATCGCTCTCAAGAATAATATTGACCATATTTTTCAGACGCTGGAGCGTGTCGGGCTGACAAATCTGGAAACACTTACCCGGGCATTGAACAACGCAGGTAAACGAGAAGCACTCTCCCTGGAAACGGGTATAGAGGAGAATTACCTGAATCTGCTCAGACGTGAGGTGAACAGCTACTTCCCAACCCCTGTTCCATTATCTAATTTCTCAGATACACTGCCAGAAATCGTCGCAACACTTGAAACGCTTGGTATTAAGAATACAAAGCAACTATTCGAGCAAAAAGAGCCTGACCTGGAGAAACATCAGTTCGATACATTAGAACAAGAGCAACTGAACACTCTCAGGTCCTGTGCCGATTTAAGCAGATTATATGGCGTTGGCCCGATGTTTGCCCGCATCTTGATTTCTGCGGGGATCACCAGTGTGGAAAGCTTCGTGAAAAATGAACCAGAAGAGATTGTAGCACTCTATGAACGGGCAACGGATAAGAAAGCCGATTTCAGCGCTGCTGATATCGCCTTCAGCAGAGGGATTGCTGTGTATTTGAATGTAGTTTAACCACGTGTTGTGTTTTTTTGCTCAACAGTGTGCCTCTCCTTGGAAATGGCTGAGTGAGCATCACAGGAGCACCCGCATATCATGGCAAGAAATATAGAGATTAAAGCATCGATAAACAGTATTGCAGATTGTATGGAAATCGCCAAGGATCTATCAGACTCTGATCCCGAAATCCTGCATCAAACTGATTATTTTTTTAACTGCACGAATGGACGACTCAAACTACGGGTGTTTTCTCCAGACTCAGCAGAGCTTATTTTCTATACCCGTGCAAATGATCAGGGGCCGAAACCAAGTGAGTATTTCATATCACGGACCGCTGAACCTGACATGTTACGAGAGGTTCTCCAGCGCTCTTACGGGATCGATGGAGTGGTTGAGAAAACCCGCACCCTTTTTCTTATTGGCCGAACAAGAGTACATCTTGATGAGGTGAAAAATTTAGGGGAATTCCTCGAATTTGAAGCGGTTCTGTCACCAGGTGAGCATATCAACAATGGTATTGACGAGGTGCACCTGCTTATGGACAAATTTGGAATTAAAAAAACGAACTTAATTACTGGTGCCTATATCGATCTGATCAAACAGAAATAAACGATCTCGACACCAGATATTTTGCTTCTAAACGATGATAGAAAATAAAAACTCCATCACCATAAAGGCACAACCGGCAGAAATCTATGAGGTGATCAATACGATGCCAAATAAATTTCCCATTTACCGATTGCTTGAAACAAAACCTTTTCTTTTTCTTCGGGTCTTACTTTTCGATGGTTATCGATCTGCCTTAGAGGCTGCACGCTTCGAGCAAACGGCTAACGTGTTAATTCTCGATGTCGGAGACTGCTATGGTCCTTTTACGCTCATTGAAAAAACACCCTCATCCCGTTACTGGTTCAGACTGGACTCACTCTTTTTCAATTGCTCAACGGGTTACACCCTTACGCCAGCTCATAACCAAACAACCCTAAATCTTGATCTTATTGCAGCGCAACCCAGCGCAAAAGAAAACCTATGGTGGTTTTTTGCCAAGCCAGCTCATGTGCTTTTTACAAAAAAGGTGTTAAAGAACATCAAAGTTCAAACAGAGGCTCAACTATTGTGCAAATAAGAGCGTTCCGATAAATTCGGCACCCACCACTGCCAACTGCGACTAACAACTAATATTAACCATCATATAGGGAAGACATGGTTCAATTTGTAACCCTAGAGAGTCATCTGGATTTGCCAATGGCTGAATTGGCAAAAGCAAAACTTGAATCTGAAGGGATATTTTGCCATTTGGCAAATAAACACCATGTTGGAGTGAACTGGCTCTACTCGCAGGCCCTGGGAGGAGTGAAGGTGCAAGTTCGTCAGGAAGATGAGAAACGGGCCAGAGAAATACTGCAGCGTGATGAATCGCAACTATTGGAGAATCTCGAAGACTCATTTCCCGTACTTGAAAGAAACGATGTGTGCGAGAAATGCGGCTCAAAAAATTTAAGCTACATAAACAAAGCCAGAAAGGCAGGGGCACTCACCCTGCTGCTCAGCATCCCGCTGATACTTTTTGG
>QZLB01000007.1 GCA_004796425.1 Desulfobulbaceae bacterium
ATGCTTGCAGAGCGATTACTAATCACCTGCAAGCCATGTCACTCCTTCGCTGATGCAAATAGTGCGGTATTAACAAAAATAGCGGCTGTTTTATAAACCAAAGAATCTGACACACGGGAGATAACAGATGAAAAAAGTATTCTTATTCCTGGTTGTGATTTCGTTCTTTTCAACAGCTTATTTTATTATTGGTCCTGGAAGCTATCAAGACAATGGGCAAAGCGTTGCACCTACTTTTCACAACCTGGAGCCAGAGTATAACCCCTTTATGGAAGAACGTGATGTTCTTGCTGCGCTTAATTTAGGCCTTCAGGACCATCAGTATCTGGATGAAAGTGACGTTCAGGCGTATACCACCAAAGACCAACTGAATAAGCAAGATCGCGCCAGCAGGATGAAGAAACGCTATTATGCCGTAACGCACTATAAGCCGAGGATGAGCACACTGGGGTTCAGTGTCGTTCCCCCTCCAGGTGCTGACTGGTATGAGAATCTCAAAAATAACGCTTTAGTCTATGTAAAAATCAATGAAATGCACAAGCGCTATGTCATTTTCACTGAAGCTCGTGAAGTAACGTTAAGCAAAAAAATTAAGAACCAAAACGAGCTCCGAGCTTATGTACAGAGCAGCAAAAATAAAAAGGTGGACTCAGCAAATTGGAAACAATACCAACTCACGGTTGATACTGACAAAACACTCCCCGGCCAATGCGTCCGCTATAGCCAATATTATCAGGATTACGGAATGAAGGGGGTAGACGACAAAAAGTATGTCAAAGTTGATACACAGGGCATTTTCTGTCTGCACCCGGATAATTCAAGGCTCGCGATTGATCTAAGCTATATAGAGAAGTCGCTCTCAAACACTCAAGTTGCCTCTTTTCGTAACGAAGGTGAAACATTTCTCGCCAGTCTAAGGTTTCATTAAAGAGGGTAACAAAACCCCCTCCTTTACCCTTGCAGATAAAGAAGGGGTCGACCCACTGCTTTCAACTCACTCGATCATTGGTCAGCTCAAAAAACAGTTCTTGCACCTTAGTAAAGGGGCGTCTGTGTCGGGCAGTGAACCTGGAAATTCCGAACAACGTTTCTTTGCCAGCTATTGTTACTCAAGGTACAACCAGCTTTTCCCGAATAGAGTACCCCGATATTTACTCGTATGGTGTCGTGGCCAGGGTTAAGCCTGCATATATTTGTTGAAAGGTCGACGATCATACTACCTACCGGATAATTGTAGATAAGGTTTGATTGACTGCATTCGGCAGGACGACCGGTAGCGGTGCGGCGTGCCCAGTGGGTGTCGATACACTCGTCGATATTTCTTCGCGCTCTTTCTCGCGCTTTGTTTGGGTTGTAGTAGCCGATTTTACCTTTCCCGGTAAAACTGAAACTCCAGCTTGTTCCCCTGAACGATGAAGGACTTACGGTGTATTTTGCACCGCATGACCGGGTATACGTTTTTGCTGAGGCAATTGAAGCAGCCACGAAAACCATCAGAAGTGTCAGTGATACGAGTAGTATAAGCTTGGTTGAATTGGTAGGTTTCATGTCATTCTCCTCTCTTCTTTATTGATTTTCCTATGTCGCGATAATCTCTTGGGCTTTAATTATTGGTACCGTTGAGACCCCGAATGGTTCAGAGCTGTTCGAAAAGAGAAGTCAATAATATTCAGAATCCTTTGACAGTAACGGGTAACGATGGAGCTATGCCAAGAAGGATTTGTAAAAAACCGGGTTAACTATGATGAGCCTTTTGAAAGAGTGAAAACCCAACCGGAATATACCGAGTTTAAAATCTTGCCTTTCGACGATGGCTGGCCAGGATACGATGAGGAAGGTTTTATACTAGGAAAGAATCAAGATTTTAAATGAGTAGGTGTGTTCTGAATCGTTGGAAAAAGGGGTCCTTGGTACGCTTTTACCATGGACCTGTTTCTGTACTATGGAGAATTAAGAAATCTTGAAAGGACGGTTAAGGGGTGTAATAAAATCTATATCTGTTTGGAAGAAATTTAAAAATAGGTGAGGAATGGCTTATATCGTGATTCCTCGTCTGCTCAACTCAATAAAGAACCAGCGAGCTCCATTATCAGCTGCACTCGTTTGCACCAGCACTTGGAAATAAAGATGCCAATTACTGGCGCAAACGATAGTTAGTATGCTTTTTCTCCAGATTTTCTAGATAGAACTCGTGCCACCTGGTTTAGGCTCACTTTTCGTTATTCTCAGCCGACGGGTACGGGTGGCTATTCCTGCAAGTCCGGCACCAAACAAGAGCATTGTCGCCGGCTCCGGTACTGGTTCAGATGTGGCTTCAGCAACTGCATCAAGATCGAGGCTTCCAGTCAAAAACGCGGTGACATCAAGGGCGCCAGGAATCGTCAGTCCCGTCGTCGCCAACTGGGCAAACAAGCCATCTAACAGTTCTTCGGTATTTCCACCAGAAATATTAAAGGTGTCAATATCAACACCGTAGCGGTCACTAACCGTGTCATCTGGTGAAAAGGTCACATAATAATCCAATTCAACATCGTTAACGGCGTAATCACCAAAGGAACCATTCATCATATAGGTTCCTTCCTGAACGACAGGTCCTGAACCGTCTCCGATCCATTCACTTGGATCAATTCCTTCAAAAGAACCAAGATCTACATCATTTTCCTCAAATAGGAAGGGGTAAGAAATCATCCCACCAAACAGCAACAGGGTAAGATCCAGGTCCATATCGGCGGTATATGAAACAGGCACCCCCGAAGGAGCTGGATCAAAATCTGTGTCGACTAAAAGGGGTTGAATGGTGGTTAGTGAAAAATTGTCATGTGCTTCGTTCACAGAAATGCCGATCTCACCGGTAACGAAGTCAAAATTGTAGTGATATGCTTGGGCAATTGAGCAATACCCAAACACTAATAAACCTGCTACTGCAGTCATTACTTTTCTTTGCATTGCAATCTCCTTTCGATGGTAAGTGATCTTTTTTAGGTTTTATATAAAAAATCCCAGGCCTGACTAGGGAGAGATAACTCCCCGCAGCCTTTGGGATGATAGTAGTAGGTAGTGCTGTGACCGAATTCCACAGGCTGCTTATACGGCTTACGAAAAGCATGGGTTGGTTTCGATTTCTTTATTTATAATGACGTTCTGAGTTTTAAATCTGTCTGTGGCGAATGCTGATACGGTTGGAAGTCGAAGCCTTGCGGACCGTAGAATTTATGTATCGTGTGCTATTCTTGTGCTGTTGGTTTTTTATACGTATTGGCAAAGTTTCGATGGGGAGTTAGCAGTTTGCGTGCCAGTTTGGCTTATATTGCTGCAGCGCAGTAAAGCCGTGAGGGTAGTGGTGAACTCATCGAGTAAAAATAGTGTCTTACTGTAGCCTTCCACAGACATGCCAGAAGTGTTTGATGTATAACTCGTTGTATTTTGGCAATAAAAACGTGTCGCAGATCAAGTACATCCGGGGATTGTTATTAGTGGTGGATGCGAGAAGATCTTTTTTGAAAATGAAGTATTTACGGGGTGGCAGGATCAGTG
>QZLB01000305.1 GCA_004796425.1 Desulfobulbaceae bacterium
AGGTGCAGATAACGACTATGACCAGAACACGTTCGAACCGCACTATGAATTGATTACATCAGAAGACCAAGTGCAAATCTATGAAACTATCATGGGTGATTCAGACGGTAATATTACCTATACCTTATTGAGGGGGGCCACTTACTTGAAAGACAACCGTATTACCCCGCAGGGATTCGAGAAATCTGAAGTACCTGCCGATGTTGCTGTTCACGGGAAGGCAAATACTGATGCTGATTTTAATCTAGGTAGTGACGAGATTGTTTACAGGTTTCCTGTACCTTCGGTGGGTGAACTTGAGATTCAAGTGACTTTGAACTACCAGATCATTATGCACGGTTTCCTACAAGATCTCTATAAAGATAACACGTTACCCGAAGTGAAAATATTCAAAAGAATGTACGAAGATCAGCCATTTAAGCATGAAAAGATAGCAGACACTCATGCTAAGGTGGTCACTAAATAACAACTGATATTCTTGCTGTGAAGTAAGAGCTCTCTCGAGCTTACCTCTGGTAATCTCAAGGTTGTATAGACACAATTCTTTACACCGGAAAAATGGTTATTAATAGAGTAGTCCTCAACAGCAATCTCCATAGATTTGTTGGGCAAATAGACTCATTTATAAATTTTCTCTAACCATAACCCCAAAACCAGACACCATTCGGTACAGGCGTGGCATAATTTATGTAAGTACCTCAATCGAGTTGACATTTCCTCCGCCCCTTACTGGACTACCTGCTGCAACAAATATTTTATCTTTATAGACAAGCGCTTGCGTCCCATGGCGTCCTTGGTTTAACGGTGCAATGGTAGACCATAACTGTGAACTGGGATTAAAAGATCTTGTTGCAGCCAACGCTTCTGTGGCATTTTCGCCACCGAAATAGATTATTTGATCATCAAGGCAAGCGACACCACCTGCAGCAGAACCTACCGGCAGATTTGCTGTGTTTGGCAATGTTATCCATATCTTTGTTTTGAAATCATATACGTCAATTTCATTAATGACAGCTCCAAAGAAAGCTTCGAAATTATCTGGTTCGTGATAACTGGTGTTTCTCCCACCAATACAATAAAGCTTATCCTCGAATACAATGGCGTGAAAATGATCTCTTATTCTAGGTGCATCTGGGAGCTGTTTCCAGGTTTCGGTTTCAATATCGTATTCGTCAAACCAGTTATTAGTTCCACTCGTATGCCCGAATGTTATCCCGCCTACCATATAGATCTTGTTTTCATATATGACTACACCAGAGGATCCACGACGACGTTCTACCGGTATTTCCCCTCCTTCTGTCCATTCATCCTTTTCAGGATCATAAATTTGAACCCTCGGCATCGGCGGTTCAGTAGGATAGTCACCGGTCATTGCACCAACCATGATTACCTTGCCGTCTTTAACTATTGGTTGGAAGTGATGAATCAGGGGTGTACGTGCCTTCATTTTTTGCCATGATCTTTTTTCTGGATCAAATCTGTCAATTTGTCCATCTGCCTCTCGTCCACCGATTAGATAGAATTTTCCACCACATTCCACGAAGGCTGTTTCATGTCGTCCTATAGGTTTCCCAACGCATGAAAGAGTTTCCCACTTTTTTGTCATACCCCCTCCTGGACAATTAGATCTATAAACAATTGAACATAGTCATTATTGGCAAACAAACTTTTCCTCAGTTTCCAACCCCGAAAGACAGAAGTAGTCTAAACCAAGAGGACATTTTTCACATTTGAAATTCTGGATTGCATTACTTCACGTTTGATCTTCTTTAACAGAAGGCCTAATAACAGTGATAAATATGATCAGAACCTATCAAGAGAAATCATCATTCCGTATTGCGAACACAAAGTTTCACTTAATTCTGCAAATCTCAAAACTGAAATGAATTTTTGGGTAGGTATTGGGAAAGTTAAAAAGCACGGAATAAAACTTAAGCGAAAAAATCAATTAAATCATTTCAGAGAGTTACAATGGTGGAGGCGGCGGGAGTCGAACCCGCGTCCGCAAATGCTCCCCTCCCGTGTCTACATGCTTAGTTCCCGGCTTGAAGATTCGCACCTGATTGGCCGCGGGAACAGAGCGGACCAGGTGCTAGTCTATGTAAATCTCACTGCCTGGCGTACAGACACCGCCAGAAAGCCAGCCCGTTAAGTCGACGCCTCAGGTTCAGTCTTACGGGCGAAGACTGATGAGACGGCAGTATGACAGTTATTAAGCTGCTACTGCGTAGTTATAATCGTCTGCGATTATATTTAAAAGTCCGTCTTTTTTACGAGCTGACAGATGCTCGGCATGCAACGATGAGCTTATACATCCCCGTCGAAGCCGTTTCGCCCCCATATTGTAAAAGATCAGTATTGGTTTCGGCGTAAAGCACGCTGAACCTCGCGGTCCGACTGTTTTTCTTTCAGTGCGGCCCGCTTGTCGTATTGACGTTTTCCTCTGGCAAGGCCGAGTTCCACTTTTGCTTTGCCATTACTTACAAAGTAAATCTTCAGCGGTATCAGGGCAAGCCCTTTCTCCTGCAGCTTGCCGATGAGCTTGCGTATTTCGCGCCGGTGGAGCAGGAGTTTGCGCTGTCGGATCGGCTCGTTAGGGTTATGTGTGGCAAAGCTGTAGGAGGAGATATGCACATTGTGCAGTATTGCCTCGCCCCGCTCATCTATGCGTACATAGCCGTCCTGCAGGTTGGCTTTGCCCGCCCGCAACGATTTCACTTCCGGCCCGGTGAGTACCATACCTGCCTCAATCTTTTGGTCGATATGGTAATCATGATAGGCCTTCTTATTCTGGCAAACTACTTTCCCGCTCATTACCCTAATAGCTCTTAATAATCGGTTGTAACCCGAAGTGCTTCCTCGTAGGTTGTAATTCCTGCCCGGATCTTGTTCCAGGCGTCCTCGCGCAAGGTAGTCATTCCTTCGCGAATTGCAACCTGCCGCATCTCTTCTGTTGATTTGCCATCGACAATCATCTGCTTGAGCTGGGCGGAAAGCGGAAAGATCTCGAAGATGCCGCATCTGCCTCTATAGCCGGTACCGCGGCATTCCCGGCAGCCGGCACCACGTTTTAAGGTGATGGGCTCGTTGCCGGTAACCGGAAAACCCATTTTGTAGAGCTTTTCCGCTTCCATTTCAAATGGTTCCGCACAATTTTTGCACACCGTTTTTACCAGACGCTGGGCCATGGCCCCAAGCAGAGTTGAGCTGATTAGAAATGACTGGAGGCCAAGGTCCATCAGTCGGGCTATCGAGGATACCGCATCATTGGTATGCAGGGTTGAGAAAACCAGGTGACCAGTCATAGCAGCCTGTACGGCATGCGCAGCAGTATCCAGATCACGAATCTCACCGATCATGATTACATCGGGATCCTGGCGCAGGATATTTCTCAAGATCGTTGAAAAAGTGACGTCGATCAAGGGCTGTACTGCAATCTGGTTAAAGTCTTCGTGTACCATCTCCACCGGATCTTCCACGGTCACCAGGTTCATCTCTGGAGTTGAGATCTCCTTGAGTGCTGAATAGAGAGTCGTTGATTTACCGCTACCCGTTGGGCCGGTAACGAGCACAATACCATGCGGCGCGTGCATAAATTCCTTGAATAGCGAGAAATCCCGTTTGGAAAAGCCGATGTGCTCAATGGATTGGAAGATCACATCGGGGTCCAGCAGCCTGAGCACCGCTTTCTCGCCAAATGAAACCGGCACGGTCGAGACCCTGATCTCCACATCCTTTTCACCCGATACTCCGACTTTAATTCTGCCATCTTGCGGCCGCCTTTTTTCGGCAATATCGAGCCTGGAAAGGAATTTGATCCTTGAAACAACAGCACTGTGTACCGCTTTCGGCAGCTTGTAAATGGTGTGCAACGAACCATCGATTCGAAACCGGATCACGCAGACATCGCGCTTTGGTTCAATATGGATATCACTTGCCCGCTGGTCCAGAGCGTAATTGAAAATATGGTTAACCGCGTTCTTGATATGCTGATCAGAAGAGGTAATTCCCTTCTGGGAAATCTTGACGTAACGCTCCAAGTTACCAATATCAACGGAGGCACCTCCCGACATGGTGCCGATCTGGTCCTCGGCGGCACTGATGGATGACTGGAAGCCGAAAAACTCACCCAGGATCCGCTTAATGTCCGATTTAGTAGCCACATAGGGGCGGATTTTCACCTGGTTGGCCTGTTCGATATCATCAAGCACCTGCTGGCAGTCCGGGTGATAGGTGGCAATTTCCAGCACCCCTTCGGTTATATTGAACGGAACCAGGAGCTGACGGATGGCAAAGTTCTTCGCTATCGTCTTGGTGACGATATCCATGTCCAAATCCAGTGGTTCGAGCTTCTTAAAGGGTAGCCCTTGATCTTTACCGATAGCCCGGGCAATCATCTCTTCATCGAGGATTTCGTCTCCACTGCCACCTTTTTTCAGGTTGAAGGAGAGGATAACATCGATCAGATCGGGAAAGTTTTTATCCAGCGGATCATTGCTGCCGCCATGCTGTTTCAGAATTTTCTGGCGCTGCTTGCCTTTTTCAAGGGTGACGAATTTCACCTGCTTGGCAGAGAGAATGTTCTGCCGTTCAAGCAGATTAAGCAGTGCATCGCTATAGAGTAGTTTCATGAAGACACCTTCTCAGAGTTCATTGGAATCTGGCTCATTCTCCACTTTTCTCTTGATTTTCGCAAGGTTCTTCTATAGTTGGGGCAAACTTTATGGGTGAAATTTCAGCTGATCAGGCTCCTGAGCGTCTGCAGGTTCATGATATCTTCCTGCAGATCTTCCCCCTTGGGGGTCTCAAGTGTCATCGGGTGATTTTGGAACCGGGGATCGTTGAGCAGGTGCCGGAAACCCTCAAGACCAATGCAGCCCTGGCCAATATGCTCATGGCGATCAACCCGGCTGCCGCATTCTTTTTTCGAATCGTTCAGGTGAAAAAAGTACAAGTTGGAAAGTCCGATCTGCTTATCAAAATCGGCCATGACCTGATCATAATCCGACTTTTGTCTGAAATCATAGCCTGAAGCAAAGAGGTGGCAGGTATCCAGACAGACCCCAACCTTATCACCAAAGGCTGTCTGGGCTCTGATTGACGCAATCTCCTCAAAGCAGCTTCCCAGCCCGGTACCCTGACCGGCCGTGTTCTCAATGAGCACCATGCTGTCTGACTCAGCGCGCTCAATAGCCTGGTCCAGGGCCGAGACAAAACGTTCGATGCCCAGTTCTACACCATCTCCCGTATGGGAACCGGGATGCAGCACGACGTAGGGGACCTGGAGCTGGTGGCACCGCTCAAGCTCAGCAACAAATGCGTTGATGGACTTTTCCCGCAACTCTTCTTTACCACTGGCCAGGTTCACCAGGTAGGAGGCATGGGAGGCGATCAGCATATCGCTAAACTGCTGCCTGGCCTCGGAAAACGAGGTGAGCTCTTCATCTGCCAGTGGTTTGGGTTGCCACTGACGCTGGTTACGGGTGAAAATCTGCAACGATTCTCCACCCACCTTTTCAATTCGTTCAAAAGCCAGGTGCAGCCCTTTGGACACCGACTCGTGTGCACCAAGGTATGGCATAATTGGATCCTTTTAAAATTTTGATTGCGGACTATACACTTCAGAGGAGAATCGCTTGATCTGCGAACGATAAAAATTTGCTTCAGTTGGCGGGGCCTTTTGCAAAGCGCGCCATTCGGTGGCAATAGCCTCATCCACCCTTCCGTTTGCCCACAAAGCGGTGGCCAGGGTGTCGAGAATATGCGGGGAAGGCTTGCCCTGGGCCGCCCGCTGGGCCAGCACCAATGCACGTTCCGGGTCCCTAAGCGAGCTGTCTTCGGCCGTCAACAGGAGCCATGCCAGGTTATTGAGCAGCTCGATTTCCAGCGGTTTCTTCTCCAGCGCACGGTTATAGGCGATGATGGCTTTACGCTCCTGCTTCCTGCTGTACATTAGGTCGCCCACCATATGGTACCAGAGCCCCTCATCCTCGATATCTTTGACCCGATTGGTTAAAGCAAACTCAATAAACCGCTCCTCGTAATCACTTACCAACTCTTCTGTCTCTACTGCACTGAGATAATAGCCGGCACCCCCCAGCAGTATTAGAAACGCCAGCAGAGAAACCATTACCTTGCGGTCATGTCGCTTAATCAAGCCACGGTCACGCTCGGCTTCTGCCAGACAATCGATACGTTCACCAATGCCGAAATGATGCCAATTTTTCTTCTCTTTCTTATGGCCTCCAACAGAGGATATTTTTTCAAATGCCGAGATCAGCCACTGGCCGGTGCCAACAATCTTGACCACATGCAGGTCCGCCTGCCGTTCAAAATTTCTGATAAAGTATCCGAAGACAAACCGGTAATAGAGCAGCAGCAGGATCAGTAACGGAAAACCACCGATCAGCGCACCGAAAAAGTCAGAATTCACCGCATTGGATACCGAGAGTTTGAACACCCAATCCATCGACAGCATGGTGAAGAGCAGCGGTTCGGCCAGGGTGCCGATAAACAGTCCGAAGCCACCGATCAATAGGACATAGAGCAGCATATGCTTCTTCTTCACATGGCCGATCTCGTGGGTCATGATCGACTCAAGCTCACGCATGGACATGGTTTCGATGATGGCCGGAGTCAGTAATATATAGCGCAAACCGGGCACCAGCCCCATGACTCCGGCGGTGAGAATTCTGCCTTCGAACAGCGGCCAGAGGTAAAGGTTAGCGGTAAAGTTCTGTTTTTTACAAAACTCAACCAGATGATCTTTCAAAGGACCCGGAGGGAGCGGCTTGCACCCCCAGAGTTTTTTGACCAGCGGTGGAAAAAAGAGCACCACCAGAAAAAGAAACAAGCCAAAAAACAGCAGATCACCAAACCTGGACTCGAGCAGCCCACTTAACCCTTCGATGGGCGCCAGGAGTACTATATCATAGACCAGGGAAAGCATGATCCAGGGTAGCACGATGGGCAGGTTGGACTTGATATTGGAGAGGATAAATTCACGACGAGTCTGGCTGCGGCCAAATATCGCTGAATAGGGTTTACGGGCACTACTCCACATCAACGACAAAAAGACCAGAAACAAAATCAGCCCGCTTATATCGGTGAGCACAGGCAGATTACCGTCAATTGAGAAGGTATGCAGGTAGTATTTGATATCTGTCAGGAAAATCAACATCCCGTAGAGCAGCAGGGCCAGAATCGAAAGCCTTTTCTCTGCCCCAAAATAATCCATCGAGCTTTGGGCTCTGACCCGCTTGTATATCCTGCCACATGCATAACGGTAGAACAGCAGGATGCCACCGGTGACCAAAAGCGTCTCTATGAAACTGCCCGGTGGTTCGTCCGGTATGGAGCCCATGGTAAAGAGAAAGATGGCTGAAATAAAGATGAGTAGATTGGTATAAATCACGAGGCTATCCTGTGTTAGTAATTTTGGGGAGTCGATTCTGGTCAACCCGTCGGCACTATAGTTATCATTTCTCTTAACAGCAAGCTGCTCTGGCCAGATCCTGGCCATGGAACGCATTCATAAATGAATTATTAAGGGTAATTTTTCTGCCGAAGATTTCTTTTTTGTTGACTTTCTTACTTGTATAAATTTTAATAGTTTGTTTGACTGCCGGATAAAGGGCGCATAGCTCAGCTGGCTAGAGCCACCGGCTCATAACCGGTCGGTCGTAGGTTCGAGTCCTACTGCGCCCACCAGTACAAATACATGCTCATTTTGGGATCTTGAAAAGAAAAGGAAAACGAAGCATACAGCGAGGGAAACATACAGAATCCCTCTTGAAAGATATACAGCGCTCAGGAGAAACAAGAGCTCCAGGGGCGAATAGGGGATAAAGGTACAACCCGAATGGGATGTACCTTTTTTTTATTGTTTTTTACAAGGATTCAAGAAGTTATAAAATGGCTGTTACCGTCAATGACTTAATGGGAGCACTCGATCAGCTGGCACCCTTTGCCATTGCAGAACCATGGGATAATGTCGGCCTGCTCATCGGCAACAAGCGACGAGAGATACAATCGATCCTGATTGGGCTTGATCCCACGGTCTCGCTGCTTGAAGAAGTGATCAAAAGCGGGGCCGACACCCTGATCACCCACCATCCTGCCATTTTCAAACCTCTCCCCGCAATTGACACGGCCGAACCTTCCGGCCAATTCCTGGAAACTGCCTTGAGCAACAAAATTAATGTGATTGCCTGTCACACCAATTTCGATGCCGTTAACCCGGGTGTCAATGATGTACTGGCAAACTCACTCGGGCTTGAAAACCTCAGACCATTAATTCCGTCAACCGCCCTCCCGGCCGAAGGTGCCGGCTTGGGTAGAATAGGCCTTTACCAGGGTGGATTGAGCCGAGAGGAGTTTGTCGATCGACTGCTCCGCACCACCGATCTGCAGTCACTCCAGGTGGCCGGCACAATGCCCGAGACCATATCATGTGTTGCCCTGTGCGGTGGCAGCGGCTCAGAATTTGCCCACGTTGCCCGTGATTGCGGGGCAGATGTCTATATTTCTGCAGAGATCAAGCATAACGTTGCCCGCTGGGCAGAGGATGCCGGTTTCTGTGTGATTGAAGGAACGCATTACGGTACTGAAAAGCCTGCCGTCAAGCTGCTGGTCGAACGACTTGGTGATTATGCACACGAAAAAGGCTGGGATATTACGATTAGTGAAACCGAAACAGAGGGCCACCCGTTTCAAACGGTGGACCGCACTACCTTTCGATAAGATAAAAACAGTAACAGGAGAAGCGTCTTGAACGAACAAACAGAACAACTAATCGCTCTTCAGGTCATCGATCTGGAAATTGACCAGATTGATACCGAGATCAAGGGGGAGCAGGAAGGCCTCGACACGCGGATTTCAGCGCTTGCCGAGCGGGAAGAGCGAATCAGCGGACTCGATGCCAGAATTGATGAACTCGAGCGGGAAAGACGCACGCTTGAAGACGAGATGTCTGACAAAATCACCCATGTCAAGGAACGTCAGTCCAAAATGATGCAGGTCCAGACCAGCAGGGAACAGACCGCACTGCTCAAAGAGATTGAGGACGCCAAAAAGAACGTGAAGGAAAACGAAGAGAA
>QZLB01000293.1 GCA_004796425.1 Desulfobulbaceae bacterium
CACGCACACTTTGCACATTAGGTGCTTGAAAACCCATTCAAACATGGTACATTAACTCCCCTAAGTTGTTACGCGATGGATTTTCTGCAGTACGTCTTGACCTGTTCTCATTCAGAAAGCAACACCCGCCGACTGTTTTACTCCCGCAGCAGTGGTGTAACTCCTATCGAAAGAGCGTAACGGTTCATCTCAGAATGGAGATATACATTGAAAGCGTTACCAGATAAACGACTCTATTACAGCCTGGCTTTCGGTACAGGAATTTTTCTTTTTCTCCTCACCCATCTCTACGACATACTTTTTCATTACGACTTTCGGACCCCGCTGCTATCTGCCCGGATTGCCATCTCGGTATGGTTTTTATTCGTTATCATCCTCTTTTTGCGAATTGATCAGAAGTGGTTTGATTATCTGGCTGCCTTCTCGGCATTGCTCGCAAGTGTAACGGTAACATTACTCGCGGTGATAACCGGAGACGGTTTTACATCTCCGGTTTATGCTGGCCATTTTCTGGTCATCATGGCGTTCTCATTGCTTTTCCAACTGAAGAACACCCTGTTTACCACCGCGCTTACCCTGATGCTGGTTCAGCATTTCGTGATACTATCCTTTGTACCAAGCCAGCCGAAATTTATTATTCTGCATCTCCTGGTGCTCATCAGTTGCGCTCTGCTCGGAGGGGTAACCCACCATATCATTTATACACTGTTTGTGAGAAACCGGGAGCTCGAAACCTTCCTTCCCATTTGTGCAAACTGTAAATCCATTCGTGATGATCAGGGATATTGGCAAAAAGTGGAAAAATATATTGAAGAACAGCAACAGACATCCATTACCCACTCAATTTGTGATCCGTGTGCACGAGAACTTTACGGAGAGGAAATTTTTCAGAAAGCAAAAACTAGTTTACTGTCAAATTAGAGAAGGACTGAACCTCAGATCAGCTCCAAATTACTTACCTGAGTAGCTCACTGCTGAACGATTCAAAGGAAACCTCCAGGTCGCTGCAAACGGAATAAAATAATTGACATGACGCTGCTCAACGGCGCCAGCACACAAAGCGACCCGTCCAGGTAATCAATTTTAAAAATTCATCCATCATAGTTACTCAAACTGCTACCACTCATCAAATCTGGTGAGCCGTTTTCAAATAATCAATCACTGCATTGGCGGTGCGTTTGCCGGAGAGCAATGACCATTGAATTGCCGGTAGATTATTCAATTCACCACTCACAAAAATCGTGTCTCGAACCAGTATTTCTGAACTGAACGGATTAGCAGTTGGCGGAGACTGATCAGGCAGGGCATGGGGAATATAATAGGTAGCCAGATGATCCCAATCCTTTACGGCAGGACCATACCAATCCTGCAATTCCTGCTGGACCTGATCTCGCAATTCATCGCCGCTGCCCTGCTGGCCAAGCACCACTGCGCTGATCAACGACTTGCCATTCGGAGCATAACAAGCTGATACCGCACTCGGAAATGCCAGATTGTTGATGATGCCCTGCTTGGTGCCATTAAGAACAAGATACGGGGTGTGCTCGTCTGTAGTATTGGCTGCAAAATAAAAGGTTGTCTCCGCAACCGGTGGACGCGCCTCAGATTCCTGCTTGAGCAATTTCCGCGCCTGGTACTGGTCAGTTGCTATGACAATTGCCCGGGCTTTTGTTGTGCTGTCATCAGCGAAGCGCACCCGTCCACGTTCAATCTCGGTAACCGGAGTGCCCGTCCTGATCTTTTCGTTTGGAAGATCAGCAGCGATCTGTAGCGGTATCTCTCCCATCCCTTTCTCTGGAATGGCGGCAACACCGGCTGAAAACATCTTCAGGAGATAGCGAAAAACACGACTGGAGGCGGGTAAATTGTAATCCAGACAGGTTCCGCCGAAAAACGGTTGGAAAAACCGCTCAATCATCGTGGGAGTAAACCCATACTCCCTGAGATAACTCAGGCTATCCTGCTCATATTGGTCAAAGAGACGCTCAGCTCCGGTTTTCATCACTTCGCGGGACAGTCGTGCAAGCTTGATACGATCTGCGAGCGAACCAATGGGAGCCATAATCGTCTTGAATAAATCTGCAGGTTGTTTCCTGGGGTCTGAGACCGTATAAAATCGATCCTTGATTCTGATTTTTGCTCCCGACACAAAGGGTTGCAGTTTCAACGCAGAATAATCAAGTTCCTCCTGGGCTGCCGGATACGCCGTCTGCAATACCTGAAAACCATGGTCCAGCAGGAAACCGTCCTTTAAATCGGTTTTTATTCGCCCACCAACCCGCTCATCACCCTCCACTAACAGGTACTCAATTCCCCTTCTTTGCAAATGCCTGGCGCAGACAAGGCCTGAAATACCACCACCAATAATCAATACATCAATAGTTCCTGCACTCATAATTTCTCTCTATCACTAACAATCAAGGCATGTTCATATTCTTCGAACAGGCTTCTCAGACAATCACTATGATTGCCTATCCAATACCATAGACATATTTGCACCCTTAGCCAGCGATTGAGGTAAAATCGTCTCTGAAATACTAACGAGCAGATCGAGATGGATGTTTTGCAATTTTTGCAGGAAAAACATCAGTGAAAAAGGATGATTCAGCGATCAGGAAACCAGTTAATCGTAAGCCTATTCGTGTTTCTCACCGCCATCTTTAGGCAAGGTAATGATAAATTCTGCGCCACGGCCCGGTTCCGAATTGACCTCAATGGCTCCGTTGTGTTTAGAAATGATAACGTCCCGTCCAATAGCGAGACCCTGCCCGGTACCTTTCCCGACATCTTTGGTGGTAAAAAATGGATCAAAAATTTTGTCGATGATCTCCTGAGGAATGCCCTTACCATTATCGGCTATCTTGATTTCAACACTGTCCTGCCAAGCTTCTGTTC
>QZLB01000081.1 GCA_004796425.1 Desulfobulbaceae bacterium
ATTGAAAAAGAGCGACTAAATTTTGACACGATGCCTGATGAGCCTCCTGAAGTACAGATACGAAGAATGGTTGCAAAAGGGCTTCGGGCTCAGCTAAAAACCGGAAATCTTCTCACCGGTCAACTATTTGTCGATGTGGATTTTTTTCAGGATGTAGAGGCTGCTGCAATAACTACCTATAAAGGTTTGAGTGTTCTCCCCAGTATCCCTGCAGCGTCACAGAGAATTGTCCAGGATATTGCCTCGATTGCGGCAACATTGAATAAATTGCCGCTCGAAGAAATTGGCCAGAGCTTGCAAAGTAGCTTAGCGGGCCTCGACCGTCTTATCAACGATCCTGCGCTACAGAACGTTCCAGCAAACCTGGCACAAACGCTCGCACAGTTAGAGACACTGGCTTCCGAGTTGAACGGTGGGACACTGCCTGAAGTCAACACCACTCTGAAAGAAGTTAATGACCTTGTGATGGAACTAGAAGCCCTGTTCAGTGCAGATTCACCACTTCATGAAGACCTGAGCGAAGTACTACGAGAGATAGCCAATACAGCCCGTAGCATAACCGATCTTGCAGACTTGCTCGAGCGTCACCCGGAAGCCTTGCTGCAAGGAAAGAATATTGGAGCCGATGAATGAAGAGCCTAAACACCCATTTCCCTGCAATTTTTATCCTGATCGTTTTTGCCCTCATCATGGCGGGCTGCGGCGCCGGGACCCCGCAAGCGACATTCTACACCTTGAGTACCATTCAAGATGGCGATGCAATGGAGCAACCGATTAGCGACTACCCTGATGTAGCGATCGGAATTGGGCCTGTTAAATTTCCGGATAACCTAGATCGCCCCTCAATCGTCACACGAATTGACAATAACCGGCTGAAGATTGATGAACTGCATCGCTGGGGCGGATCACTGGAGAAAAAATTTAAAGCGGTACTGGTTGAAAATGTTGCCTACCTGCTGCAGACCGATCAAGTTGTAGCACGTCCCTGGGAACGCTATTTTAAGCCAGATATTAGAATTACCATTGATGTTCATCGATTCAGCGGCGACCTCGGTAAACAGGCAACATTGAGAGCCACCTGGATGATTTTTACAAGTGGAGCAAAAGTACCGCTGGTTATTAAAACCAGTAACATCATTGAAAGAAGTGAAGATGAAAGCTATGGGGGACTGGTTGCGGCGCAAAGTCGCAGTGTCGCAGTTCTCTGTGCTGAAATAGCGCAGGCCGTTGACCAGGTGCTCAAAAATCAGTGATCAGCAGAGATGGGGTGGTGAAAGCCATCTCCTCGTTGACATGACAAAGGGTAGTAATAAAAAACACGAATGGCTGGGTGGTGTTGGCTTTATGTGCCTTGCGCTTTTTCTCCCGCTCTACAGTGTGAAACCGCTTCTTGGTGTGCCATTTCTTTTACTATCACTTCTTCTCGCTACTATTCAAATGGACAGGGGGCAACAGCGGGTTCAGAGGATCTTTGCTCTGGTTACCATTTTGCTGGGTTGCTTCTTTGCGCTCGCGCTTTTTGTTACCTTCGGGGCACTATAGCATGAGGTATCATAAAAGAGATTAACTACCAAATGCTCAATCCGGGTTGACAATTATAAAGGAACACAGAAATGAAAATCACCAATGAAGAACACGCACAACAGATCATCGAAGAGTGGCGCGGGTTCAGTCACGACAGCCAGGTAAGGAATATAAAAGAGGCCCTGGAAGATCAGGAATTGAGTCGGATGTATTATGAATCAAAGGATAATACCCGAGGTGTCACTCGCAGTGATAACATTATCGCCCTCTTGCAAAAACGTCTTACCGAAATTGATGCGAAACGATAGAACCTGAACAAGTATCGTATCCAGAGGTGTCTCGCCAATGAGCAACGTAAGGTCCATACTGCTCGGTATCTTATTCGCTGCTTACCCTGATCGCATACCCGGATTCGGCAGAGCGAGGGCTTGGAACTGCGCATCAAAGACCAGACCGGAACTGATAACAACAAAATGGTAACTGTTTCTTTCTTCTTGTCACTTCTTCATAAAAATTTTCAATCTACCCAGTTGCCAAAACGTCTTTTATCTTTTCACCTAATTGAGACACTGTGAATGGTTTCTGAATAAATCCTTTACATCCACGGTTGATAATTTCCCGAGCTTCACCATCGATACTGTATCCGCTTGAAAGTAATATTTTGACATCTGGATCACTACTTTTGAGCCGGTCAAAAA
>QZLB01000133.1 GCA_004796425.1 Desulfobulbaceae bacterium
AAGGAGTGGCCGCAATCATTGGGCACGGATATGGCGTGAACTCAAATGATCTTGCTCGCAGAAAGGGCATATCAAAAGCAGCATTGTAGGCAGTAACCCCATTAAATGAGAGAAGCACACGCTGTATATCATCAAACAGCGCCTCCATTGATGGTGCCTGTTCCACCTCCTCAACTCGAAGAGTAGAATTCTCAAAAATCCACCCATAGGGAGGCCTCGTGTGCGCTTCATTGAAATGCTGTTCTCGCACCAGGCTGTTGAACTCTTTGCGGATCTCTCCATTATTGAAATTCAGGCTGGCAATGCCAACCTCAACAATCAACCCTTTCTGCCTAAGAAATCCGGTTGTTTCAATATCAACAACCGCAATACTGGGCAAGGTGTCAGCAAAAAGACTCGGCTGAAAAGGCATGGAGTATTCCTCTTTTTACTTTTTCGCACAACATTTCTTGGCATGCCCCTTACAGCTGCCTTTCTCTGATTTACGAATATCGCTCTGATGCTTGGCAATCGAGATTATTGTCTTGAGCCTCTTCTCAGCTTTTTTAGGCAACTCTTTCTCCAGTGCTTTTTCCGCTTCTTCAACAATGGCCAGAAATGCACCCGCAATCTTGTTTGTTGATAACATATAGTCCTCCATTACATGTGGTTGAGTTGATAAACATCTGACCTTCTTCAGGACGTGTAATGTGTTTTCTATCAAAATCAACTCGAAACAGAGAAAACCAAAGATATTCAATGATTGAAATTCCAGAAAAATCTCCGGTAACGCTGCTCAATATCGATACAACTTAATGAACGTACCTTGTGGGAGTGTATGGCCTCGGAAGGTTGATATGACTTAGTGTTGCTTTTCGGATTGCTTTTTGATTTTTCTGGGGAGATAGAGAATGTAGAGCAGGATGAAAAGATAATAGTAGAACTCCTGAATTTCTGCTCCTCTGACTCGGGGGAACCAGCCAAAATCTTTGAGGAATTTATCAAAGAAGCGGACGGTTTCAGCAATGACGGCGATTACGAAAAGAGAGCGTGGCGGCATGTAGAAGGCAAACCAGGAGTCGGTGTAAATTTCCCGTTTTTTACCGGTCCAGTAAAGGATTGGAAAAAGAATGCCCCCGATGATGATGCCCAGTTGTAGTAATGCACGTGGCTTCTGATCGAGCCAGCCACCGGCTGTGTTATGAAGGTTCGTTTCATTCTGGTCGTTGATGTCGGCAAAAATCCCACTGGTATCCCATTGGAAATAATGTTGTCCCCAACTGATCTCCTCCCCTGCTACATAAAGACTTCCGAGTATCAGCAGGAGGAGAAATATCCGTTTTTGCAGGTCGACCTGATTGAAGTATTTAACCCCATTGATGAGAGCAAAAACGAACGCAAGACCGATCACTGTGAATTGGAGATTTTCAAGAAACCCCAATTCTCCCGCAATATAGGTCCGATAGAAATTTACGTTAATCGTTCCAATAATGAGCAAGGCTGCAAGCAGCAAGAGCGGGAAAATAATTTCAAGAAAGAGTGAGAAAAAGTGTTTTTTTACCGTATCCGACATATCAACGACCGCGGTTGAACATAATTAATTAATCAGAAAAACAACGGGATAACCGTCACACTACAGACATTTTGTCCGAGACCACACAAAATAGCATATAGGGGATACATTTACGACAGGTTTTGCGTGAGCAGACGGGGCCTGCACCTAATCGGATTCACCTGCATTGAGAGGAAGGGTAATGATAAAGGTAGTGCCAACATCTATTTCAGTCTCGAAAATGAGGGAGCCACCATGCTTCTTCTCAATGACATCTTTACAGATCGCCAACCCCTGGCCAGACCCCTGGCCGACATCCTTGGTCGTAAAAAACGGATCAAAAACGCGTGGTCGAACATGTTCAGGAATCCCACAACCGGAATCAGTTACTCGAATTTCAGCATAGAGCTCAAGGTTTTTGCTGGTAATGGTGATAACACCCTTTTCTGCAATCTCATCTCCATCCTTGTATTGCGAACCGATTGCGTGGGCAGCATTGATGATCAGATTGAGTATTACCTGGCTGAGTTCGTCTTTCAAGCAAGGGACCATTGGCATATCTGGATCAAGGTTGGTTTCGACATTGGAGACATATTTCCACTCATTTCGTGAGACCGTTACGGTAGTTTCGATCAGGTGGTTTAAATCATTGGGATCTTTTGACCGCGTCCCCGGATGGGAGAAGTCTTTCATTGCTCTTACAATTGAGCTGATTCGACCGACACCATCACGGGATTGATTGATTGCCGCTGGTAATTCTTCATCGAGATATTGCCAATCACTCTCTTCGAGCAGATTTTCCAATGTATCTTTATCAACCGGTTTCTGGTCTACGGCAGCCTGAAGTTCATTGACCATGGTCCTGATATCTTCAACCGCCTCGGCAATAAACTCAATGTTTGACGAGGTGAACTGGGCAGGAGTATTAATCTCATGGGCGATACCGGAGGCCAACTGCCCCACAGATTCGAGCTTCTGGGCATGCAGTAGTTGCGTCTGCATCGACTCGTTCTCTTTTTCCGCTTGTTTTCGCTCTGAAATATCCCTGACAATGACCAGAAACCGCTCGGAATTCTCTCGCGGAATGACATAGGCGATATGAATTTCCACTGGGATAAACTCCCCTTGCCGGTTTGAGAATGAGGATTCAAAAGTCGAAGTAGAACGCTCTCCTTTATAGCAATACGCAAGAAAGGTATAGAGCTCACTCCGGGCATCTTCTGCAAGCATTTCGGGTAACGTTTCTCCGATAAGTTCAGAAGATTCCATGCCAAGCAGTCTCTGAGCGCCAGAGTTTGCATAAAATAATTCCAAATTATTAGTATCAAACATAAATACCGAATCATCGATTCGATCCAGACTCAACTTCAAATCCTGGATTGCCTGTTCAATACCGACCTGCTTTTCCAGCTGCCCACCCAGGCGCCGAGCACCAAACCCCAACCCGGCAAGACCGACCAGCCACACACCAAGATAAAGCAGATAGACCGTCAACAAATGCTTCTTATAGATTGCCTGCATCTCCCCCAGCGGAACACGAGCGTTGATACCTCCGATCAAATCGCCGATGAGATATCCCTGAGAGGCATGGCAACGCAGGCAGCCCTGTTCAACATAGAGCGGTTTCATCAGCCGTATGTATCGCTTTTCCTCTATGGTTTCAAACTCGGCATACTCATCGATTCCCGTCTCAAATGCATTGAGGGCTTTTCGTTCCCATTCGTCAGGGCTATTGGCTGCCAGCAGTGGCCTAAGACTGGTGATATTGCCTGTAATACCATCTTGTTCTGATGAGATATGAAATACCTGCTTGGTCATGAAGGCGTGATTAACCAGGGTCAGGAACTCACCGTCATCGCCATGAATATCACGCTCCACATTATTTAGAAATTCATTGGGTTGGACTTTGTCACCAACCTTTGCATACAGCCCTCCCGAATCGGCATTCCACTGTCGATATGCCATGTCCTTTTCAAGCGCCACTCGGGCCTGCAGAATTCCCGCCTTCTTACCCTTCTCCCAGGTATTCCACATATCAAAACCCATGGCCAGAAGTGTAATGAAACACCAGCCTGCAACGAGCAGGACGAACTGCTTCTTGATGATATTACCGGGACGTTGTTCTTCGATATTGGAAAATTCTTGCGGATTCGAATCAGCCATGTATCACGATTTTATACCGGTCATCACGTCCGTTCCCGTGATGTTTTTTCAGTGTGGTTTCCGACCATCGCCTCTACCCGCCCCTTGATCGCAGCTCGACATCCCCACCCCTGAGCTTTCGATAGTAGAATTGTACGTCTAAAGCCATTGTAAAATCAAATATTTTTGCGATTGCCCAGCAACCAGTTAGAGCCGAAACGGAGACTATGCACGGGTGTCAGAGATTCCAAGAAGTATAAACGCAGAGAGGTATCTGTCTTTTTATTGACATCTGGCTTGATTCGCGTAAAGAACTAACAAAACATCGTTCTGTATTAACCAACCAAAAAGACGAGCCTGATGAAAAAACTTTCGGTATTTATTACAACCCTGAATAATGCAAAAACACTCCCCTGCTGCCTTGAAAGTGTCAAATGGGCAGATGAGATCGTCGTGCTTGATACGTTCAGTAGTGACGGTACGGTTGCAATCGCTGAGAAATATGGTGCCAAGCTGTTTCAGCACGAGTTTCTCGGCTATGGGCGACAGAAACAATCCGCCCTGGAAAAAACGACCAATGATTGGGTTCTGCTCCTTGATGCGGACGAAACTCTCTCCGATCAACTCCAGGATGAAATAAAGCAGATTCTCTCAACCGAACCAACATACGATGGTTTTGAATTACCTCGCCAGGAACAGCTGTTCTGGAGGATGAGCAGTCGATTTACCCGCTTCAACTATCAGTTACGGTTCTTTAGAAAATCGGTAGGAGCGTTAAGTACTGATGCGGTACATGCAGCCCCGAAGGTTTCTGGCCGGGTCGGCAAACTCCAGCACCCGTTCCTGCATTTCGGTGAGATAAATATCCACACCAAAGTAGAAAAGATTAATGCATATTCCTCTGGAATGGTTGAGGATAAGGCGAAAAAAGGAAAACAGGGATCATTGCTGACCTTAATTCTGTACCCCCCGATTGCCTTCATCCAGTCCTACCTTTTCAAACGAAATATCGTCAATGGAAGTGCCGGCTTTATCGCCTCAGTCACCATGGCCTACTATGCCTTTTTGAAATATGCAAAGCTGCGCGAGTACCACAAATTCCAGAAATACGGCAACAGTTTATTACCTGATAATGCACCTGATTTTCTCTCGGAACCGGAAGTACCAAAATAAGAACGTGTCTTTCCTTTATGGACCGAAGTGGCTTTCCATATAACGGCTTTCAATTACCCTGCTGCTCCAAGGCAAGGTGAAAGTAGCGGTTTAAATCAATTAATCCCGGGTAATCGGTAGTTTGCTGGTCAAATCGTTGCTGAAACCAGTCATATACTTCCCAGAAACCTTCCTCCGCCCGATTGATACCGTACTTTTCCAACCGTTCGATCATCTCATCAGTCCCGTCATAGTTGTCAAGAATTGAGAAAAAATCGGGAAGATCAAAGGCATCAACGACAAAAAAGTAGTTTGGATAGGAACCGATAAAGCCTTCAACAAAGTCAGCTCGGTCCCGCTCCGGATCAAACCGCTTCTCCTCCCCGGTAATAAATTTGACATTATCGTGCCAACGATCAACAATAGCTGAAACCACCTTGTCGTCTTGACCCGGTATGTTTTTGATCCTCACCCAGGCCAGGTTTGCATTATGATCACCGACATGTCTGAAAAACGAGATACCCGGAGCGGAAACCGCCACAAACCCTTTAATAAAATCATCGATGGTCTGATACTGTCCGGGAAGCGATGGGTATTGCGCCCCTTCTGCAAGATAATTTTGATCAAAGCTGATGTCCTCTGCCACCAGTGAGGGAAGTAATTCCTCAATCAATTCCCGTTTCGGGTTTGTGGTGAAGAAGTGGTGAGCTGCCGGGATTGGTGCGGGAAAGTAGTGCACCTTGTCTGGTACCACGCCGGTGTACCAACTGGTGTGCATCATTTCTTCTCGACTTTCCTGCGGCATGAAATCAAGAAAATAACTTTCTCCTTCTATTCTCAGGGCATCCATATAGAGTCGAACTGACAACTGATGTCCATTATTGCCATATACATCAAAGCCGGCAACGAGCGCATAATAAATTCTTTCAAGCAACGGATAATCCATCACCCAGATTGTCTTCGGTAAATTTCCGAGTACTCCCCGATGTACCGAGGCACTGTCGAAATGCCTGAAAACCGTCAGCACGGGTTGGTCATCAGGTTGATCTCCCTTCCAGATTGCATCCAGGGAAAGTCCATCAGGATAATGAGCACCATAAAACTGTTGCCTAGCGTAGTAGTAGTCAATTGCTTTTTTATAATGACTATTCTCAAGCAGAACCCGTAATATTCTACTATCACTACCTTTTTCAATCGGCATCCTGAGGTTATCCTGGTGAAGCTTCAAAAATCCAGGATATTTGACCGCCAGATCATATTCTGGTTTTAAGAATAGCAACCAGAAATGATCATTTATTACATTCAGGGCAACCTGCCCTTTGCAAACCGGTCCTCTGATAAAGGTCATAATCACATAGCGGGCGTTATCCAAAAGCCACTGGTAACGTGCTTGAGCCGGTATCTGCTCAAAGGTGATGAAAGGATTTGCACTCCGCTGACGGTCGTAGTCAACCGGTTGAGGATCATTTTTCCACTGGGGGCTAATAAACAATTCGTTGACTCTGTTGAAGGCATCCTCTCCAAAAGGAAAAACCATATGAGTTTTATGGACAATCGTAGAATAAATTTTTCTGAATCGGTAATAAAACGGACCACCGGGATCATCATAGGGTCGAACTGTCGCGATAATATCAATTGGTTCTGTTGAGGGGCTGTGTGAGCGAACCAGTTCATAGTAGGCATCTGAACCGGTCTCAAAAGTAATATGGGCAAGAAAAAGATGCTCGTAGAGATACCGCGCGGTCAAACGATATTTAGGATCTGGGTTGTTAAGCAGTGCTTCCCAACGATCGACCATTCTCCGATCGTCCAGGGGAATTGCTTTTAACGTTTTAACCTGCTCCGGAGAAGGACCGGGAGCACCCTGGGCTAACCAGCCGGCAATGAGATTAAATTCACTTTGTTTAAGCGGTGGAAAGCCATACGGCATCCCACGATTGGGATGCTTCTTGAGAAATGAATCAAGTTCTTCATTGTTTTTTGCACAGGTAAGATCAGCATCTTCTGTATCCGAATAATAGCTGCCCTCTGATTGAGGGACAAACCGTTTGTGATCCAGCAATCGATAGATAATTGACTGATCATACGATTGTTCACCAGACTCAGGTTTGACCGAGACAAACCCCTTAGCGCGCCATTCTTCTGTGGAGTGCCCATCTACCAGTAAACGACTGGGGTCCATTGATCTCAAGCGAGAGGCGTTGTAAATTTTTTCTTTGCTTGCCCCGCGATCAAACCCATCCCAGGAGCTCAGTTTGAGCTGACATGGAGAGTTATAGCAGGAGTGGCAGACTACGCAACGCTTCACCAGAATCGGTTCAACTTCCTCCTGGTAGTCAACAGGACGCTCAGGCAGATCCAGTTTATAGACAGGGAGAGCAGGTTTTGGTGCACAGCCAAAGCACATGAGAAACAGAGGTATCAAGATACAGACACCAGCCGCGGGGAGCAATCGTTTAAGGCAAGGGCAATTTTTCATAGCGATCAACAAAGGTTTCAATTTTTTCGTTGAAGATGAAATCGGCAAACTGATCAAGTGGTGTCTCCGAAAGTGTGATAATTGCCAGTTTTGCACCAGACTCTTTCGCCACCAGTGGGAATGATGCCGCAGGCTGGACCTGCAAGGTGGAACCCATGGCAATAAAAAGTTCACAACTTCTGGAGAGAATCTCTGCTTTCTTGAGATCTTCTGCAATCAACTGCTGACCAAAAGAAATGGTATTGGGCTTGAGTAAACCATCACACAATGGGCAGTTGGGCGGATTATTCGGATCCAGGTTCGCCATAATCGGCCTGGCATCGCCAACATCACCGCATTGCAGACAGACAATTTCCAATGTGTTGCCATGCAGGTTGACAATCATCTTTCGATCAAGTCCGCTCTTTTCATGCAATCCATCAATATTCTGGGTAATTAACCCAGACAGCCGTGTCGCTTTCTGCAGTGACACAAAAAATTTGTGCCCTTGCCCCGGTGAGGCTGCAAGGATCGATTTCCAGAGCGCCATTTTTCGCTGCCAATACAGCGCTCGTTTCTTCTCATCGCGGATGAACTCATCAATATAGACCGGTTTAAACTGATCCCAGATCCCCCCCTGACTCCGGTAGTCTGCAATCCCAGAACCGGTACTGATCCCGGCCCCGGTGAAACCAACTATCTTTTTTGACTGGTGGACGAGGGTTTTGAATGCGGCAAGGTTATCCATATCATTTGAGGAGATTCAGGGCATCTTCCAGTCCACTTTTCACATCGGTTGAGGAACATGAGAAGATAACCTGTTTGATGCTTTTCCCATCCTGGGCGAGAAAATCAAGCGTTTGTCGCACAGCGATCACCGCTGCCTCGGCAATTGGGAAACCATATGCTCCGCAGCTGATAGCCGGAAATGCGATGGAGGTGCAATCATTGGCAACTGCCAGACTCAAACTGTTGGTATAACAGTCTGCCAATAGTTGAGGTTCACCCTCTGCTCCCCCCTGCCAGATCGGTCCAACCGTATGAATGACAAATTTTGCCGGCAATTGATAACCACCGGTTATTCGCGCCTCCCCAGTCGGACAACCACCCAATTGTGCACACGCTTCGAGCAGGGCAGGACCAGCCGCACGATGAATCGCTCCGTCGACGCCACCTCCACCGAGTAACGTTGAATTCGCAGCATTAACGATCGCATCAACGTGCAGGGTGGTAATATCAACGATAAGAATTTCAATCTCAGCCATAGTTCTCACCTGTGATACTTCCTGATGATTAAGGAAAAGACAGGTGAATCCTACTCAAGTAAGATATTAATTTCAATTGATATCTTACACTCTCCCGGTTGGAGAAATACGCATATGGAGAAAAAAGGAGGCTATAACACGCGACAGAAGCGATGCTCCTTTCGCGTGTTATAGGTTGGAATAGTTGCTACAGCAGGTCGGAGATTGCGTCTCGCTCGTCCACCAGCTCTTTCTCGGTGTTTTGCATCATTTCTCTGCTGAAGTCACTTACTTCGAGCCCGTCAACAATGGTCCATTCTCCATTTTCGCAGGTAATCGGAAAAGAGTACATGATATCCTCATCAATACCATAGCTGTTGCCCTGGGAATAGATGCCCATGCTTACCCATTGACCGTTACTGCCCAGCGCCCAGCTTCTCATGTGATCGACGGCAGCCGAAGCGGCAGAGGCAGCACTTGATGCTCCCCGGGCCTTAATGATCGCCGCACCGCGCTGTTGAACGGTGGGAATAAAGGTATCGGTGTTCCATTGCTGGTCTACCTTATCTTTTACCGGGGTTCCATCAACCGTTGCGTAGCTGATATCCGGATATTGGGTTGCAGAATGGTTGCCCCATACGACAACCTTTTCTACCTTGGTAGAATGGCTCGCCGTTTTCTCTGCGATCTGAGACATGGCCCTGTTGTGATCCAGCCGCATCATGGCAGTGATGTTCCTTGGATTCAGATCCGGTGCATTCTTCAAGGTGATCAGTGCATTGGTATTCGCCGGGTTACCCACCACCAGAACCCTTACATCCTTACTTGCATTGTCATTGAGAGCCTTACCCTGCACAGAAAAGATCTGCGCATTGGCAGTCAAAAGATCAGATCGTTCCATTCCGGGTCCTCTCGGGCGAGCTCCCACCAAATAGGCATAATCAGCATCCTTGAATGCTACATTCGGATCATCACTGATGATAATATCCTCTAACAATGGGAACGCACAGTCATTGAGTTCCATGACCACACCCTTTAAAGCGTCCATGGCGGGTGGAATCTCAAGGAGCTGAAGAATTACCGGCTGGTCAGGTCCGAGCATATCTCCGTGAGCAACACGGAATATCAGTGAATAAGCAATTTGACCCGCCGCTCCTGTAACCGCTACACGTACAGGTGATTTCATTTTCATCCTCCTCAAAAATAGTAGATTTATAAATGGTCCAATTCTCAATCGGCTCGAAAACCACCCAAGGAAAGCAGCCGAGCCTTGAGAACGGTAGCAAAGCTCCCTGGTATTACCAGATAACCAGAAATATGGAATTTACCACAACTGCTCAGTTTAATCCATAAGATCTGTTGATGAAACAGAAGAATAATTCACCAGAGCACTCCAGCTAAGCTCCCGGTGAATCGATGTCCACATACTGTTTGATAAAAAGCTCACCGTACGCTGCAAATATTTTGTCCAATTGCATCTTCAGGCCGGCCATTACTTCCTGATTACAATCCCCACTGAATTCATCCATAAAAACCTTCTTCACCTCAAGTGGTATGCATAGGGTTTTGGGATGCTTCTTTTTTATAAATTCGGCCTGGTAACCTTTCCCCACAAACAACTCATCAAAGACTGATCGATTTACCATTCCAGGGATCTCAATATCAGCAAGCCTGGTGAGCAGTGAATCTAAAAAATCACCGTAGTGTTTCAGATCAATATGGTGGGTCCCGATGTTAAACAGGGGTGGCACACCCTGATGCCGGGAATAGTTATAACTGTGCAGGTCATAGAGTACACTCTTGTTAAACTGCTGGTTAATGACCCCCAGAACCAGATCCAATAGTTCATAATAGGATTGATGATATGCTTTTATCTGTGCTTGATCAGCTGCTGAAACCCCGTTCCGCCAGACCTGTTTTCCCCAGGCTTCATCATAAATGCACTTCTCAGGACTCCGGTTCAAATCACCCTGATAGCGACTGACATGGGCTACAATTGAGAGTGGTAGCTGCGCAATAAATTGATCGGTATACGGATCCTCCTCATATAAACGCTCTGCCTCAGACAACGCCAGCTCCGAGATGAGAGCATCGAGCGTACCGTGACCGGCATGTATTGATGTTCCAATCACCGGTTGGCATGATCTGAGCGTAATTGAAAAAAAACCATCAGGGGTACCTACCGAAAACGGCCGCCCCTCCTGAAGTTTGTCCTTTATTTCCGCTAAATCTGCAGTTTCCATACTATTTATTCATCATGTAATAATGATAATACGAACGGTTCCCACCACTTAGTAATCAGCTTCATTATGAATCGCTGTCCACAGATATGCAACACATATCCCGCCTCACGGGTTAAAAAAGAAACAGGAGTAAACCTGTCTGTCCGAACGAAGTCGTTACATTCAGTGATACTGAATCATTGCGTATTGAATTGAATTTCACCAAACAATCAAAAAAAAACCAGCCAACCTTTAATCTCTGCTTCTATTCTGCTAACATACCTGAAGGATATGCGTATCAGGGATGTTTCCCCTTAAAAACCTTTTTATCAGACCACCTTTTCAACTCAATGGGAAAACAAGCACACACGAACGTACCTGAGAACGGGCTACTGCTGCAATTAGTTTCAGAATTGTCTGTCTCCCTGCGAAAAGCCAGGAACGTTGGACAACTCTGCGAAATTGTCCATCGCTGCATCAAACCGGTACTGAATACTCTAAGCAATGAGCTCTATATATTAGATGCCGATAATGGCATCTTCCTTCCCGCTTTTCAGATTATTGAAAAGCCTGCGAACTCTGATTCAGACAACCTTCCAGCTTTTTTTCTGGATAACATTTTTCCCGGTGGAGCCAGCCAGCAAAATCCGGCAACCCTAAATCTGAGAAACGGTGAGAACGGCCTGCCGGAGCAACTCATTGGCAGCTCCTGTCAATCGCATCTCATTATTCCAGTGGTTGATGAATTCAACGTTATCGCTCTGCTCTACATAGGTAAGAAGGACAATGATGGCTTCATCACCGCGGAAGGTGAAAATTTAAAGGCAATCGCTTCAGTTATTGGCTCCCGTCTGAAAAACATTACCATCGTAGAAAACCTGACAACAAGTGTAGCCGCCCTTGAATACGCTGAGCAACTCCGTGTTGCCCTTTATGAAATCAGCGAGCAGGCCCATGCGGCAATTACTCTGGAGGAACTTTACGCTTCGGTTCATCAGATTGTTGGCAGACTCATTGACGCACGCAATTTCTATATCGCCCTGGTTGAAGAATCTGATGATGAGACGACGATTTCATTTCCCTATTTCGTTGATATTTTTGACTCTCATTTTCAGGGCAGGCGACTACCCCTGGATACTGGGGATACCTTCAGTTTGACTGGATTCCTACTTAAAAGTGGGAAACCGCTGCTGGCAACCCCTGAGACCTTTGATGCCATTTGCCGGGAAAACAATATCAAGAGTATCGGTACGCGTCCGCAATACTGGCTTGGCGTCCCTTTCAGTCTCGAACACCTTTCCGGAGCAGTGGTTGTCCAGAGTTACGACAGCAATATTTACACCGAAAAAGACAAGAATCTCCTGCTCTATGTTGCCAGACACATTGGCGATGCTCTGGTAAGGAAAAAATCCATCGACGATCTGCGGGTCGCCAAATCACAGGCAGAATCAGCAGAAAAAAACAAAAGTGCCTTCCTGGCCAACATGAGCCATGAGATCAGAACACCGATGAACGGGATTATCGGCATGACAGATCTGGTTCTGGATACCAAGCTGAGCATCAAGCAGCGAAGTTACCTTGAGATGGTTCGATCCTCCGCCGACAGATTACTAGTGCTGGTAAATGACATTCTTGATTTTTCAAAGATCGAAGCGGGGAAACTCGAACTTCAGTCAATCACTTTTAATCTCTATGACAATGTCGAAGAAACGCTCAACCTCATGACCTTCCAGGCCAAAGACAAAGGTCTCACCTTAAGAACCAACATCGAGCATGACCTTCCGGCCCTCCTCATCGGTGATCCCCACAGACTCAGCCAGATCATCCTCAATCTGGTTAACAACGGAATCAAGTTCACCGAACAAGGTGAAGTCACGATTCACATCAGACGCGATCCCAAGGATGTTGACAACCCGCGCAGGATTATGCTTCTCATCACCGTTTCAGATACCGGAATTGGCATTCCCGATGACCAGAAAAAACGTATATTCGACGCGTTCAATCAGGCGAATAACATCAATACCGGGGCCCATGGTGGGACGGGCCTGGGTTTGGTAGTATCATCCCAGCTTGCTGAAATGATGGGTGGTAACATCTGGGTTGAAGATGGCAGCGATGGCGGGGCACGGTTTCATGTTCGACTCGCATTCCAGAAGCCTCAAGAACAGGAATCCCAGAACCAATGTGATTCGGTTAAACGAAAAAAGAAGCAACCCTATTCGAGCAAAGGTCCATATCAGGTACTCCTCGCAGAAGATGATCCGATAAACCAAACACTGGCCAATGCCGTACTGCAGAAAGAGGGCTGGCATGTTACCACCGTCGGTAACGGATTAGAGGTGCTGGAAATGCTCGACCGGAAACGGTTTGACTTCATCCTGATGGATATGCAGATGCCAGAAATGGATGGCTACGAGGCAACCAGAATGATACGTGAACGCGAAGCCGTCTCGGGAGAATATATTCCGATTATTGCAATGACTGCATTTGCTGTAAAAGGAGACCGAGAGAAGTGTCTGGAAACCGGAATGGACGGTTACATATCGAAACCGATTGATACCAGTTTGCTCAGGACGGAAATAGAAACAATTCTCTACCCGGATTAAATAATTTTACAACATCAGTTCACCGGATGACTTCATCCGGCTGAAAGGGTGATGTGGTTGCTCCGAATGCACCATCGTGGTATGGTCCCCTCACCCGTTTGAACTCAAATAATCCAGTTAAAAACCATCGTCTGATAACGTGTTATGAATATAATTTTTGAACGAATCACCTATCTTTTCGACCCACTGCATCATCTCTGGGAGCATGAAAAAATGCACCGGAAAATATCGCTTTTTCTGGTGATTTTCTTTCTGGCAGGTCTCTTTCTCATTGAACTTAAACGACTTGGTTTTTTGCCTAACCAATTTACTGCCTATGTGCCAACGAGCCATTTTTCTGCCATAGAGGCTGCGTTCACCGTTGTACTTATTCTAGAAGTAATCAGTCTGATATTCACCATCCCCTGCTCATTTTCCCGCTCTGTCGGAAAGCAGTTCGAACTCCTGGCCCTTATTTTAATGCGGAACGCATTCAAGGAGTTATCCTATTTCCCTGAACCGATCAGTTATGCGGGAAACGAAGAAGCAATCATCCGCATCCTCTCAGATGGTTTTGGCGCATTGTTGATATTTGCCCTGCTCGGATTTTACTACATCATTCATAAACGCAAGAGCGAAGAGCAGATGAAACCTGCTGATCTCTTCAGTTTTGTCGCCGCCAAAAAAGGGCTGGCCCTGCTCCTGCTCGGGGCCTTTACCTACATGGGTTTCAAAAGCGCCTGGTTCAGCATAATTGGTGTTGAACATACCGATTTCCTCTTTGATTTTTACACGTTATTAATCCTGGCAGATATTCTTGTGGTACTGTTGGCTCAGTGCTTTCAGCCAGGTTTTTATGCCGTGTTTCGTAATTCGGGGTTTGCACTTTCAACAGTCATTATTCGAATTGCCCTGGCGGCACCACCGTTTTTCAATGTTTTGCTCGGTGTGTCTGCCGCAACCTTTGCAATTCTTCTCACGGTAATCAGCAATAAAATGTTCTCTAAGAGCGATTTGAAATCGCATTGACAAATTGACTTTTGTTAAAAATGAGGATTTGGTGCGAGACTATTCACGGAAGTGTCTGGTTCATATCTTACAGCCAGAAGATACCTTGAAAAAAGAGGCCCTCAATACAGAAAACAGCGCCAATCGTAATCTGTTTAGCCTCCCCCCATGAAGTACACCATGATTACTGACCACCTCCGGCACCATAGCACTTGCCAAAGCTCAGATAAGTCATTAGCGTAAATAAAATTTTTAAAACTTCTTCACCCAGGAGAACTCTTCCCTTGTCACCTTCCCTTGCCTGGCTTAAGGCTCAGCAGAGTAACTGTCGGGGGCCTGTAATATTATCCGCTGCTCTGGCAACAACAAGTGGTTTTCTCACGGTGGCCCAGGCGGCACTTCTTGCCCATATTCTGCATGGAGCCGTTATTGAAGGGCTGGGTCGTCAGCAGCTGCTCCCCTCCTTCGCCATGCTCGCGACCACGCTCCTACTCAGGGCAGCGCTCTCCTGGGGGCGCGAAATCAGCGGACAACGCGCCTCTACGTTGGTGCGGCAATACGTTCGCGAGGAGTTCCTGGAAAAACTCCGTGTCGCAGGCCCCATGGCTGTAAAGGCCAAGCATACTGCGCCGCTTACCAACACAATTATTGAGCGAGTGGAGGCACTGCATGGATACTACGCCCACTATCTGCCGCAAAGAATCATTGCGGTAACGGTTCCTATAACGATTACCATCATAGCGTTTTACTACAGTTGGGCGGTAGGTTTGATCTTTCTGATCACTGCACCCCTGATCCCAGCCATGATGATCATGATTGGCAAAGGTGCTGAAAATCTCAGCCAAAAAAATTTCCAGCTTTTATCCCGGATGAGTGCGCATTTTCTCGATACCCTGCAAGGCTTGCCAACACTCAAACTATTCCGGCAGGCGAAAGAGGAGGCTGAGCGCATTGCCGAGTCATCGGAGGAATACCGCAAGGGCACCATGTCTGTCCTCCGAGTTGCCTTTCTCTCCTCTGCCGTACTCGAACTTTTTACCTCGGTGGCAATAGCCATGACTGCTGTTTTTCTGGGTTTGACCTTTCTCCACTACCTTGATTTCGGGCTCTATGGCAAACCACTGGATCTGCGTACCGGCCTCATGCTGTTGCTTCTGGCGCCTGATGTTTATCTGCCCCTGCGCGAGCTTGGTACCCACTTCCATGCCAGAGCCGATGCCCTGGGGGCCGCAGAAGAACTCCATTCGCTCGGGGAAGACCTGGACAATTTGGGACAAGGGCAATTTCAGGGATACCAGAAATTTTCTGGTGACAGTATTGCGTTGGAACTCCGCCAGGTTTCTCACCACTACAGCGGGCGCAACACTCCGGCATTGGATAATCTCAGCCTTACAATTTCACCTGGTGAGTGGCTGGCCATCGTAGGCTCCAGCGGTGCAGGAAAGTCCACCCTGCTCAATCTACTGCTTGGTTTCCAGCCTCTACAAAGTGGGGAAATCCTCATCAACGGTAGGTCCTTTAGCAGTTTTGACGCAGAAGAGTGGTACCGGCAAATCGGTTGGGTTCCGCAAACCCCACAGCTGTTCACCGGTAGCCTCGAACACAATATCACCCTGGGAAGTAACAATTACAGTCAGGAACAACTCAAAAACGCCTTAACACAAGCCCACCTTCATACCGACAATCAACTCTCACAAGGTCTTACAACTCAGGTTGGTGAACAGGGGAACCTCCTCTCAGGAGGACAGGCCCGACGCGTCGCCCTCGCCCGGGCTTTTGCTAAAAATTCACCACTGCTTTTACTCGATGAACCAACAGCAGGGCTTGATTTGGAAAACGAGCGGCTGATCATGGATAGCCTCAAGCGACTGCGCCGAGGAAAAACAGTCATCATGCTCACCCATCGCCTCGACACTGCACGACTCGCTGATAGAATCGCAGTGATGGAGGACGGCAGACTGGTAGAGCATGGCAGCCATCAGCAACTGATGGAAAACAAGGCCTATTATGCCCGGCTCGTAAGCGATGGAACGGAGTCGATTCTATGAAACGATTGCTTCCCTTCATCAAGCTGCTCTCCCCTCACCGCAACTGGGCCTACCTGGCCCTTTTCGCCGGGATAATAACTCTTATAACAAGTATCGGCCTGCTTGCAGTCTCAGGCTGGTTTATCAGTGCCGCGGCAGTGGCTGGTCTCAGTATGGCTGCAACCCAAGCCTTTAATCTCCACACTCCCAGTGCGAGTATCCGTGGCTTTGCCCTGATACGCACCCTGGCAAGATACGCCGAACGGGTGGTCTCACATGAAACAACCCTGCGGTTGCTGTCATCCCTGCGCGTATGGTTTTACCAGAAGATTGAACCACAGGCCCCGTCAAACCTTTATCGCTATCGCAGCGGAGATCTCCTCAGTAGAATCGTCGGTGATATAGATATACTTGATTCTCTGTTTGTCCGGGTACTTTCTCCAACCATAAGCGCCTTAATTGTAGCGATCGTACTGGGAGGAATGCTCTGGTGGCTGGCCCCCGTGCTGTCGCTTGTCTTCTTTGGTTTATTTCTCTTTGCAGGCATTGTAACGCCGATTTCTGTGGGTTGGACAAGTCGTCGCATGGCTGCAAAGATACAGAAACAGCAGGCGCTATTGCGCAGCAATCTGGTTGAAGATCTGAGTGGTATGGCGGACCTGTTGATCTATGGCGCCCAAGCTCAGCATACCAGGGACAGACTTGCTGAAAGTGATCGCCTTTTGAGACTGCAGGAAAAAATGGCGGTAATAAGTGGCGCTTCCACGGCAATCTTATCATTCATGGGAGGGCTTGCAACACTCACAGCCCTGTATGTTGCTTTACCTATTGCTCAGAGCGGAGCCTTCTCAGAACCGGTTCTCGCATTCATCGCGTTTGGTGTGCTTGCCGCCTTTGAAACATTACAACCTTTGCCGCTTGCCTATCAAATGATGGGGAAAATCATGGAGGCAGCAGAACGACTGCTTCAGGTCAGTGAAGCTCCTGCTGCAGTAGTCTTTCCGGATAAGCCAGCACCACGATCATCAGCTTCGACCATTACGTTTGTCAATATCAGTTTTACTTACCCCGGCTCAAAAGAAGCCGTCGCGCTTAAATCGATTAACTTCACGATTGCGCCAGAGTCAACGGTGGCGTTGGTAGGTCCAAGCGGCAGTGGCAAAACAACGCTTGCCCACCTTCTGACGCGCTTCTGGGATCCAGACCAGGGGTCCATCCTCGTGGGTGATACTGATCTTAAGACATTGAATGAAGCGCAGCTACGAAGCATGATTACCATGGTGTCACAGAAGGGTCATATCTTCAACAGAACGCTTCGTAAAAACCTCCTCATCGCTGCACCTGAAGCAGAGGAAGCGCAACTCCAGGAGGCGATTGAAAAAGCTCAACTCAGCCATTTTGTGGCCTCCTTACCAGAAGGGCTGGATACCTGGGTCGGAGAGGCTGGTTCGCAGCTCTCAGGGGGAGAAGCCAGGCGCTTGATTCTCGCCCGGGCTCTGCTGAAGAACTCACCGGTCTGGATCCTGGATGAACCCACAGAAGGGCTCGACAACAGGACCAGGCGCCGCTTTACAGAAACACTCTTTGACAATCTGGCAGGTCGCACCGGACTCTTTATTACCCACACCCCTGAAGCGTTGGCGCAAGTTGACCGGGTCTGTTTTCTGGAAAATGGTCAAGTCTCCGGCTACGGTAGTCACAAACAACTGCTTGCTGACAATCCACGCTATCGCCATTTCATTGGCAGCCAGTAAAAGAGAGAGAAGTCTTTACTATGACTTTACCTTCTATTTCAATTCCTAAATCTAGATAGATATACAGGAACAAGTTAAACTAGAAGTGTTAGCAGAATCTTCAGACCTTTGATGCGGCAATGTTAACGTCTAAATGCAGCAGACCTGAACCAGTGAGGTCTTGGCAAAGGCAACTTGTTTTAAAAATAGTAGAACACCCACGAAAATGCGAAAGTTAAAGGTCTGCTGCATTTTTTTGTTGTACAAATAACAATTCACTTCTACTATCCGAGGACGAATAGGCATTCGACTCAGAATGTTTTTAATTTCCTTTTTATCGGCTCATTTAGCCCTTGGTTCTAAATGTTCCTCTGTCACAATTGCTGAGATTTATTCAGCAGATTTTAACACAATTTTTTAAAAGTGCTTTCCTCCAAATCTCTGTCAATCCAATTACTGGAATTCTTCATTACCTTGGTGACAAAGGGAGAAGTCATGGAGCGAAGCAATGCACTGTAGTTCAGTTGGAACGTCACTTCTGCGCCAACAGAAATAACATTGTTATCGGACTCCAGAATAAGGTGGTCACTACTGGCCCCCTGAATTTCGATTCCTGAAGGCGATTGCAGGCCATACGGGTCAACGTCCTGCTGCCCGATAGCAAGGATGGTTTGCGTGACATAGCCTCGATCTGTAATTGGTGACGCCTCTCCGAAAGCGGTTTGGGCGATTTTGCCTGTTGGCTGCGATGGCTTGACCTTCGATTCTATCACCTCGGCGGTGAGCGTGATAGAATCGATGTGCAATCCATCAATCGGTTGTCGAAGAAGTGTTTCGCGTCCGAGTAGGATCGACTCACCCAGTCGAAGATTGTTGATCCTCCCAATCTTTGCTCCACTCAGGGCCCAATTAAGGTTGGCAGAGTTCCCACCAGATACGATATCTACCGTCAAGCCAAATATCTCTTCGATGGAGTCTGCAAGTTCAGATAGCACAGCCATATTTCTAATATCAGGTGACACTCCGCTTCGGCATGCGAGATTGGTACCGATTCCCTTAAACGCGATATTCGGCAAGTTAAGTATCTCACGTACGCAGTCTATCAGGTCACCGGGCATGATACCTTCGCGAAGGTCTCCCAATTCGACCATGAGTACGACCCCGTGAGTACGGTATGCCTTCTGTGCTTCGCATGAGAGCTTTCTGATTACCTCGATTTCGGTATTGAAGCTTATATCGGTATGCATGACGACCCGCTTCGCCTGACTAAGCATCGGAGAACGAATCAGTGTCATCGGTACGGGCATCTGTGCAAGACGCATTGCTTCTATATTTTCGATACGAGAGTCGCCCAGAGCACTCACGCCTGCCCGCAGTAACGTCGCTGAAATCTCAGATGATCCCAGCGCCGCCTTGGTAACACCAGTTACCGAGATGCCGCGAACAGCCAGACGTTCAACCAGTGTCCGTGCGTTATGGTGAATCTTGTCAAGGTCGATCTCCAATCGCGGGGATATCATGTATTGCCGATCAGCTCAGCCTTGAGTTCAGGGAAGGCGAGAAGAATCATTTCAACCAGACGCTCTGGCGAACGGGTTAGTGCGTCGGTGACAGGAATACCGAGTTCATGTTCATACCGGGTAATTGCCGTACTCACCTCAGGGTCACTCATGTGCTCATGATTGATCGTCAGGCCAATGACTTTTGTATCCGAGAAGGTCTCAAGAAGGTTGATTTCAGAGGCTGGTGTAGGCATCTCCATACTTTCAAAATCACAGCGATGGCTGCGCTTCGGAGCATGCTGCAACACAATCCCTTTAGGGCAACTGCCTCGAAGGATAAAGGACGAAGTGGAGAAGGCAGGATGACTCAGCGCGCCTTGCCCTTCCACAATGATAACATCTGGGCTCTCAATTTCGAAGGCATTGACAATGTTTGCTTCCAACTCGCCCGCACAAAATTGTGAAGGGATCGCATCAAGCGCCACGCCGTAGCGCGCACCCTGAATCAAGCCGGTTTGCCCTGTTCCAACCATCACCGCCTTTATATTGGCGTCATTGAGGGAGTCGGTTATTATGTTAGCTGTGGTGCGTTTTCCTATAGCGCAGTCGGTACCGAGTACGGCGATAATTGGGCAGGTGACCTCGGCGATTCGACCACTGAACATGCGCAAGTCCTTTTTCTCTTTGGGCTTCCGTACGTCGATAATCTCTACTTTACCTGCGATGCATGCTGCGGCAAAGACCGGGTCATCGTTCAGAAATTCATGGAGACCATTAACAATGTTCATTCCATGACTCATAGCCTCTAGTACGAGACTGCGTTCGTGCTTCGATAACATGCCACTAGACGGTGCCATCCCGAAAATGAAAAAGTCGGGTACAGAACCTGCCTGTGCCAAAGATTCAGCGAGATCGCGACAAACGGGGATATCATTAGGCACGTTATCAAGCACTATACCGGTATCACATCCAGCTTGCTCACTATCGATTACGGAAAGGATTTTGTATTTTTCTGATCGTCTAATAAGCCCGTTGGCGGTTTTTCCGTCAAGAGCGCCAAAATTAGCTTCACAATAGACGATCGCAGTGGCGGTTCTTTCCCTTGGTCTAACGGGTAGAGCCGATATAGGGCCGCTGTTTTGTTTAATAGGTATAGATCTATGGGTGGGTTCTGACGAGTTCAATGGTACGAAAGATGGGACGATTGACATAGCTACTCCTTTTTGAGGATAAGTCTCAGAGGAGGCGACAGGATCGTGCCGACCAGAATTAGCCGATTGTCAAGAGTAGTCCCAACTAAGGTGAGGGTGTTGTGGGAAATTGTCCCCACAAATGAGATTCATCAGCAAAGGTAACACAGTAAACCGATAATTGTCAGGAAAAAATGGGTACTGTTTCACTTTGATTGATATTGATTATCTCTATGGCTCGCAATCCCATAGGTAAAGAGGGGCAAGGCCAAACTTAAATTTAATATCATTCACTTTAATAACACCTTCGCCAAAAATAAAAAACAGGAAAAAATGCATTACTTCTGTTTTGTAAGCAACTGAATTCATGGACTTAAAAAAAATGAGATCTTCCATGAAGATTGCTAAAATCTCAAATTGGCGAAGGTATTGTTTGATGCATCACCTGATAAAGTCAATCACTTGGCTCGTTTGAAGGCAATACCTTATTCTCCAACAAAACACAATTTCGAGACTCTGAGTCAACTATCATTAATCGATATGAAGTCAATCTCTCAACGTCACTATTTTCCGTAGCGCCCAACAAGTTATTCTCTGTTTTCCTTATAACTCCAGAGAGGATCAAAAAACGGACAACATGAAATCAACAGGATAGGCAGTATTCTGGCTATATATCACACGTGTTTTGTTGGCTATCAAGCTAACAGAATATCGATATCACACTTACGGTGGAGGTTCCGCCCATCAGGAACTAGTTCCTGATGAGCACCTAGTTAAAGAAAAACCTTGACTTGAGGGTAAGTAAGGGTAAAAATACACACATGTAACATGTTAATATAATGAGAAAAAATAGAATATGTTACGTATAGTTCCTGTATTCCTTCAGTAGATAAACAAGAAACACCTCATGGGCTCCCTTCCATCTCTGATGGTTAAGGTGTTCCCGTAAATGCTTGAGTTCGCTCTTCAACTACTATTTGGTTAAGTTGAAACGTGAGTTCAGAAGTGACTACCAAAATCCAGCGATTTTATTGCCACAATCAGGGCACAACCCTGATTGCATCTGGTTGGATAGTACATGAAAGCCGGCTCTTTTAATCAAGACCGCTGAACAGCCCGGACAATAGGTATCTTCTCCTCCGACG
>QZLB01000212.1 GCA_004796425.1 Desulfobulbaceae bacterium
GAGGATGCCGACCATCTTAAACTCGAACTCTGCCATATAATATCCTTCAGCAATCCGCTGATTGTTCAACTGAAACATCTGATCAACTTTACTCTTCTCGTTTACACAAAATAAGCTGAGCACTACCAATACGAGTGTTGCTGCCATGAGAGGGATCGTAACGTGATACTTCATTCTCATCATCACCACCTTTTTGATATAAAAAACAGAAGGCCATATTGCGACTGATGTATCAGCACCACGCCGCAACCATTACAACAATGAATCTCACACAATCAGCTCAACAATGGTATGGGTGTGTCCTGAAAGGGACCAGGTTGTCCTGGGTGGGAGAATAGTGGCAACTACAGTGTCTCAAAAGCGGTCAAGATTGTTTCAAGACGGCTTCGACTGATCGGAAGCTTGTGTTGATCATCAACCAGGGAAATAGAGTAGTTTTTGCTACTTTTATTGATTCTTATAGCGTGATGCAAATTTGCAATATGAGAGCGATGTATCCTGAAAAATGGCGGGCTCGGCAAATCTTCAATCATTTGGGTAAGCGGCTTGCGTGTCATCACACATTCAAGAAGATCACCTTTCATATGATAAATATCCAGGTAGTGACCATCCACAGAAATATGGGAAATGTTCGATGGATAGATTTTGTGATAATCACCATCCGCCTGGATAATGAGTGGTTCCTCCACGGCTTGAGATTCAGGCTGCTCAGAAGCATCCTTTGACTGCTCGATATTAGTATTCGTTATCTCTACCAAACGGCTGATTTCAGATTTCTTGTACTCCCGATAGAGGTATACACCAAAAATCAAGCACGCATACGGGAAATGTCGCCAATAATACCCCCATAAATGAAGGTCTCTGCCCGGTAACAAAACCGCCTTGAGCATAAAGAGAATCACCATCATCAAGGTGTAGATGATCAGGAAGTCTACAACGTGGCTGCCCAAGGTCGGAGACCGTATCATCTTGGTTCTTTTGGCAAATATCGCAGCGGTTCTCCAGAAAAGCAGCCAACTGATAATTAACGAACTGCCAACCAGCCCAAATTCGATCATGTCTCTTCGAATCTCAGCAAGCGGAGCGGTGAAACTAAAAATGGCAAAGTAGAAAATGGTAAAGATTACCAGCAGCGCAAGTCCTCCGGACACGATCCCCTTTGAATTATAAGCGGGCATAGGTTGCCGCCAAATCATTTTCACACGCTGCACCATTATGCTATCCCTGAAACAAAACCGGGGTCTGACCCCGGTTATTTATCATTTTGACGCCACAAAATCTCCATGGGCACAATAACCGTTGATGCGATATATCCAACCGATGTTATCAAAATATCTAAAATCAATAATATCGGTAAACTCTTTTTTTTGACCATCTTTGTTAACGGTATAAGTATATTCGCCGCTGAACAGTTTATTGTACTCCACCCATTTAAGGTTTATAGGTCGATTTTTCAGATTACAACCCTCTTTTTGGACATTACTAATCGATAATTCAATTTTCTCCATTTCGAGTATTTTAATTGAAAGCACCCCATTCTTTTCACCGGTTCTGTTAACAAATCGTCCAGCAACCTGGGACCAAGCCTTCTCTATGCGATCTTCAGCTCCATACTGCTTTAAAAGCGTACCAATTTCGCTAAGCTTTTCTTTGCGTGCAATATCACTCACCGTATCATCCCCGTTGTTCTCAATATTGGGATTTGCCTTATTTTTGAGCAATGTTTCAATTATCTCAATATTGTCTTGCTGAACGGCACGATGCAGTGCAGTATTCCCATCACTCGATTGGATATCTATATCAACACCTCGCTTCAACAACTCATCAATAATCACGGCCGCTTCATACTTTACTGCAGTGTGTAATGGAATGGTTGAAAATGATTTTTCTATCATCTTTTCATCCGGGTTGATATTGAAACCATTATCCACCATCAAGCCCACCAGTTCAGGATCATTCATCCGCACCACATAGGCAAACAAACCGCGGTTCTGTTTGTCCTCAACAGAGAGGTCAACACCTCGTTTCAATATGAGTTTCAGGTACTCTTTATCCTGGGATAAACGTTTCCGATCCGAAGAATTACTGATGATCGTACGTATTGCAGAATCGGTGATCTTGCTTCTCTCTTTTACCTCCAGATCTGCGTTGTTTTCCAGCAGGTACCGAACAACCTGCTGGTGCCCTTCCGTGTTTTTATATAACGCTTTTATTAACGCCGGCTTGTCACGATCGGCTTTATAGTTTATGTCCGCACCACTATCGGCAATCAGCTTAAATACTTCGAAGAAACCATTGCTCGCCGCGAGAACAAGAGCACGGTTTACCCGCTCCGGATCAACTTTCTTCTTAAGCAGAAATTTTACGGACTCAGGCTTGTTACTATATACCGCCTCTTCGATTGCCGACCTGTCCCCAAAACTCAACACATTGATATCTGGAAGATGACCAACCAACGCTTCAAGAAAATCAACATTACCCTTTTTAACTGAGTTGAAATAGGCATCTTCGAGCTCTTTTTGAGAGATATCTTTCCCCTCCTTCAACAATTTCTTAAAGGTAGCAAGATCATCCTTTTCCAGCGCCTCACCAATAGATTTTGCTACCCGAATCCGAGTGGCCATCCCTGCCAGGTCAACAACGCTGCCATATATCTCCCGTTCACCAAGCTCAATATTATTGATAACCAGTCGCTCAAGAATCACATCTCCTGTAAAGTGTTCTTCATCCCAGACAGCAAATAGAAACACCAAGTTCTGGGCCCTGCCGGTAGCGTCATCAACATAATTAAATCTCATTAACCATCGATCACCATCGTTTTCCCAGATTGGCTCAACATCCTGTCTCAGCGCAGCGAGAAACTCTTTAAGCGTTACCCCAAGCTCAACGGTACCCCCATCACCCATGCCACTATAACGGCTCCTGAGGTTCAAATTGAGGTACTCATCCGGCGGTTGGGTTGATGAGCCACCAATAAAACTAAAAAGCAGCACCAGCAGCAATACCCCAAACAACCCAGCCCCACCCAAAACGAATTTGTTCTTCAACGCCCCCTTAAAGCCCTCTTCTTCAAAGTCAGAACGTATCGATGATGTGGCATTCTTAATCTGGGCGGAAGACAACTCTTTGGCAGATGCAACTTTTTCTTCCAATTTGACTTTCTCAGCGAATTTCTTGCTGGCCGTTTTGACACTATCCAGCTTTTCGCTCGCAGCCTTCTTGGCAGAAGCAAGCTTCTCTTCCCCCTGAACCTTTTCCTCTACTTCAGGGACCTCCGGTGTCTTTTCCTCCGGAGGAGCAGGCGGAGATTCCGCTTCGCCCTTTACTACCTCTGCAGGCTCAGCAGGAGACGCCGGTGGCGGAGTAGGCGGCGGTGGTACAACCGGTGCTGCCTCTTCTTCAGGCGTAGTTGCAACCTTCGGTTCTTTGATGTGGCAGATTGCCCCATACTTTCCAAGAATGGCTTGTACTTTTTCACAGGTTGCACGATCATTTGCCTTTTTAATAACAAAAGCTTTCCCGGAAAAAAGCTTCTCAATTGCGGTGAGATCTTTCTTGAGAATTTTACCCAAATTCTCCTTTACCTTTTGTTCCTCAAAACCCTCCGCGACCTCACCTCTAAATACTACTTTGTATATCTCACTCATCTGATCTCCAACCTGTAAAAGATGTTAATATTATTACGAAACAAACATTCTGTTACCGTAGTGTACTTACAGGGAATTACGAACTCAAGTAATTAATAGGTATCAGCAGTGGGAATGAGAGGATAA